>CAZSKE010000190.1:2576-5232 GCA_964607325.1 uncultured bacterium
GTCCGATGGCCAGCATCTGCTGTTCCCCCCCCGACAAGGTTCCCGCCGATTGTTTCCGTCTTTCGGCCAGTCGCGGGAAAAGCCCGTTCACATGATCCAAGTCCCGCCGGATGGCGGGCCGGTCGTTTCGAACGTAGGCCCCCAAGAGAAGGTTTTCCTCGGTGGTCAACTCGGGGAATATCCCCCGGCCTTCGGGGCTGTGGGCGATCCCGGCGCGCACGATGAGATGGGGTTCCTTCCCCGCCACTTCCCGGCCCTGGAAGCGGATGGAACCCTCGTCGGGCTTCTTGAGTCCCGACACGGCCCGAAGGACCGTGCTTTTCCCCGCGCCGTTGGCGCCGATGAGACACACGATCGAGCCCGCGGGCACCCTCAGCGAAACCCCGCGCAGGGCCTTGACGGCGTCGTAACTCACGGAAAGGTTTTCGATCTCCAGCAACGCTTCGGTCAAACGCGACCCCTCACCAACGATGTGTTCACTCCAATATCCTCGTTCCTCACGACTCGTTCTTCTTGGTTCCCAGGTAAGCTTCGATCACCCGCGGATCCGCCTGCACCTCGGCGGGCGTTCCCTCCGCGATCTTGATCCCATGATCCATGACCGCCACCCGCTCGCAAAGCCCCATGACCACCTTCATGTCGTGTTCGATCAGGAAGACCGTCAGGTCGAATTCACCGCGAAGACGGCGGATGGAGCCCATCAGCCACTGGGACTCCTGGGGGTTCATGCCGGCCGCCGGTTCGTCCAACAACAGGACGCGGGCGCCCGTGGCCACCGCCCGCGCGATTTCGAGTTTTTTCCTGTCGCCATAAGCCAGGGACCCGGCCGGAACGTCCCGTTGAGCGTCCAATTCAAGCATGGCCATCAAGCGGCTCGTTTCCGCCACGCAACGATCCTCCTCGGTCCGCCATACGTTCGAGCGCAGGACGGCCTCCACCTGGCCGTAAGCCATTCGGTGGTGGAAGGCCACCCGGATGTTGTCCTGAACCGACAGTCCCTTGAAAAGACGGATGTTCTGGAAAGTGCGCACCAACCCCAATCCCACAATCTGGTGTGGTCTCAAGCCATCGATCGGTCGGTCGAAAACCCGGATTTCGCCCGCTTGGGGTTGGTAGATGCCAGAGAGGATGTTGAAAACGGTGGTCTTGCCCGCGCCGTTGGGGCCGATGAGGCCCACGAGTTCCCCCCGCCTCACCGCCAGGGAAAAGTCGTCCACCGCCACCAGCCCGCCGAAGGCCAAGGTGACGTTCTGGATGTCGAGCGCGATTTCGCGATCCGCTGTGTTCACTTCTTAATCCTTGAATCCATGTCCGTGTTCATCCGACGCCGCCATCCTCCGTCCACGCTTCACTTCTTTTTCCAACTCAATTGCCACAGTTCCTTGCGGCCGAAAAGACCTTGGGGGCGCCCCAGCATCATGAGGATCAGGGCGAGGGAATAGATCACCATCCTCAAGTCCACGCCGGTCCATTGCTGGAGCGGGCGCAGGGCCTCGGGCAGGACGGTCAATAACACGGCGGCCACCACGGAACCTGAGATGGACCCCAACCCGCCCAACACCACCATGATGACCAGTTCCACGGACTTCATGAACCCGAAGGACGAGGGGTTGATGTACTGCTGGTCGTGGGCGAAAAGCGCGCCCGCCATGGCCGCGGCCGCCGCCGCGAACACGAAGGCGTTCATTTTGTAGCGCGTGGCGTTCACCCCCATCGCCTCCGCCGCCACCTCGTCTTCCCGCACCGCGAGAAGGGCGCGTCCGTGCGTCGAATGCACGAGACGGTGGATGGCGGTCACCACCAGGATCAGGATAAGAACCACGGAGAAGAACGTGGAGGTTTTGGGGATTCCGATCATCCCGCGGGCGCCCCCCACCGCGGGGATGTTCAAAAGCACCACGCGGATGATCTCGCCGAATCCCAAGGTCACGATGGCGAGGTAGTCGCCCTTGAGCCGGAGGCTGGGCAACCCCACCAGCAATCCGATCAAGCCCCCGGCGATGGCCGCCACGATCAACGCCACCAACAGCGCCAATTGTTCCAGGACGAGGGAACCTTGCCAGGAAGGCAGGAGGAATACGCTCACCGAGGCCCCCGTGTAGGCGCCCACAGCCATGAAGCCCGCGTGGCCGAGGGAAAACTGGCCCGACAGGCCATTCACGACGTTGAGCGACACGGCCAGGATCGCGTTGATGCCCGCCAACATGAGGATCGTGCCGATGTACGGCGGCAAGACCATCCCGAGCGCTTGGGCGAGGGCGGAGGCGGCGAGGAGCCCTCCCACAATTTTCAGGTTTTGATTCACGGTTTGCCGCTTTCCAATCCACGGGGCGACATGCGGAATGAAAAATCGAATGTCGCCCGGAAAAACAGGATTTTCATTCCCAATCCTTCATGGCGTTCCTCAGACTTTCTCCGGCTGGTATTTTCCGAACAATCCCGCCGGCTTGAGGACCAGAATCAAGATGAGGATGCCGAAGGCCAGGGCGTCACGAAAGGTCGAGGAAACATACCCCACCACCAGCGCCTCGGAGACGCCCATGATCAGACTGCCCACCACGGCGCCCCGGACGCTTCCGATGCCGCCCAACACGGCGGCCACGAACGCTTTGATGCCGGGCATGATGCCCATGAGCGGATCCGCCCGGGGATAGGA
>CAZSKE010000191.1:0-5222 GCA_964607325.1 uncultured bacterium
ACACCGCCATCAACAAGACGCCCACCCTCTCCGGCCAGATCCTGGTCAACGAGGACATGGCGAAGGCCGCCGAGCATGTGTTCGAGATGGTGGCCATGCCCCCCGTGGAGATCAAAGGTAAAACAGGCTTGTATACCCCCTACGCCATCGTGGGCGAGAGGCTTACGCTCAGCCGGTGATCCTTTCGGCGGATGGCCCGTTCGACGCGCTGGGCCGCGGCAAGAACTTGAGTCGCCAACGGCTTGTTCCGGATTCCGGAACGTCCTTTTGGCTGAAGTGCGCTATGTACCCCGATGCAACGATTCAATCAAGTTCGAGTCCAATCTGCGGAGGGTAAATTGAAGGCGTTTCAATATCTTCTTCTGTTATTGATTTGTGTTTCATTAATTATTTCGTGTAATCAGAAGTCGAAAAAAGTCGGCGGCCCTTACTATTACGAATCATTTGCTTCATATCAGGTCCCATTTAAACCAATAAGGGAAATCAGCCTAGCTAGTGCTAAAAGTAGAGAAAAGGAATATGCGTATATCGAGGCATATTTCGATACAAATGGATCGATCGTCAAGTTCACAAAGTATTACCTTGGGAAGGTCGATTTCTCGGTATCGTATACAAATCGACCAGATGGTTCAGTCGAAAGTGCGAAATTTGTTAAATCCGATGGGGAAATAGAATTGCAACAGTTCGATTCTAAAGGGGAGCTGATTATCCCAACCAAAACGCCTTAAGCCATGCATAAGCACATTGACTGTTTTAGTGTTTCTTTATTCTCTGGGGAAATTGAATCTGATGGTTCGCAAATCGTACGGACCGGGGACCCCAGTAGCAGAGTTCCTCGATGGCCTTCGGCCCCTCGGAACACGCTACGGGGTACCCCTGAAGTGTGATTTGCGCAGCAAATCTCTACTTCAAAGTGTACAAGTTCTAAACTTGTACACTGCGGGGAGCCGATCGCTACGTTTTAGCCGCGGGGGGGATGGTTCCGGTGCGATTCGCTGGGTCGAACAGGGAGCCCGCCCTTTAAACCAATCACTGAGAGTGGTTTCTGGGCGTTTCCGTGGTTAACATGGTGTTATCTTGGACAGCCGGTTGGCGGAATGGCGTTTCGAACGGGAATACAGGATGGCCGTCATGAAAAAGTCCCCCAAAACCAGGAAACATAGGGCCGGTCAAAACGCCCCAGGCTCCGCCTACCGCTATTTCGGCTTGAGACGGGATCCTTTCAGCACCTTGGCCTTGCGATCCCAGGACCTGGCGTTCTTCGTGGGTCGGTCCCCCTTGGTGGAACGAGTGTCGGCCGCTCTCCAGGCGCTTCACAACGTGGGGGTGGCGGGCATGCCGGGCGTCGGCAAGAGCAGTCTACTGCAACTTGTCCGCCGGAAAATCCCACGCGGTTTCCATGTGGTCTCCATCGGCGTGCCCGTGGATGACGCGGCGTATTTCCTGCGGGAGCTTTTACGGGAAATCCTGTTGGGCCTTCCGGCGGACCCCCAACTTCCCTTGAAGGCGTGGGGCCGCCGTTTGGAGGAGGAAAAACTGAGCAAGAACGCGGTCCTGTCCATGGTGAAGGCCCGGGTCGCGCGGCTCCGAAAACCCCTTCTGGTTTTTGTCGACGACCTGGAGAAGATCCAAGGGGACCGGGTGGCGCACCTGACCCGTTTCGAAAGGACCCTGCAGGTCCTGGAGGAATTGAAGCCGGTATTTGAGCTTCCCAACATGGCCATGGCGGTTTCCTTGCAGGATGAGTTCCACGCCAAGATCCGCGATGTGGTGAGGGATGGGGCCGATCCCACCGTGCTCGGCCTTTTCAAAACCGTCATTCGGGTGGAACTTTTCCCCATGGAAGAACTCCGGCGCGTCGTTGAAACGCGCCTGTCCGGAGCGGGATGGAAGGGGGGGGCGGAAAAGTTTTTCGAGCCGGAAGCGATGGTGTTGGCCTTGGCCTTTTCGCGCGGTAATCCCCGTCGGCTGATGTACCTTCTTTCCGAGGCGATGGATCGCGCGTTCCTCCGGGGTGGACCCCGGGTGGAATTCAAGGATCTGTTCGACGTGGTCAACGAACACATGCGCCTTGACCTGATCTGCAAGAAGCTTCTTTATTTCCTCGCGAAATCAGGGCGCGCGATGGCCGCCAACACGGACCTGCGGGCCTTCATGGGGCTCGACGCGGTTTCCATCAACCGGCGTTTCGAGATACTGGCCAAGAACGGGCTGGTGGAAAAAGTGGACGTGTCGGAAGGGTCCTTCGTGTACGCCTTGTCAGGCATGGATCCCTTCGAGAGAACGATGGTCGCGCCGGAAGAAGCCCTGAAGCGACCCTTGGTGCGCGTGTCTCGTTTCAAGGACGAGAAAATGTGGGAACTGGACCCGAAAGAATGAAAGCCATCGTGGTGATGGTCACCACCCCGAACAAGCGGGTGAGCGAGAAGCTTTCCCGGTTACTGCTGGAGTGCAAACTGGCCGCCTGCGTCAACCGGGTGCCCGGGGTCCGAAGCCGGTATGAGTGGAAAGGCCGTATCGAGACCGCGCGCGAGGAACTCTTGATCATCAAAACGGCGCGCGAGCGCATGGGGTCCCTCGTGAAGGCCGTCCGGAAGGCGCATCCCTACGATGTTTGTGAGATCCTGGCTTTGCCCGTGGTGGGCGGGAATCCCGCCTACCTGAAGTGGTTGAAATCGAGCCTTCGCAAGGGCGGATCCCCTTCATGAACGTTTGCGAGCGGGTGAAATGACCCAGCAGGATTCCCAACACGAAACCCTGGGATGGCTGATCAAGATCCATTGGGTCCTGATGCTTTCCCTGTTGGCCCTGGTGTTGATCGTGGAACGGGAATCGTTGTTGGCGCCGGGCATCAACTCGCTGGATATTCTTTTAGCGGCTTCGGGGATTTATCTTTCGTTGTATTTTTTTTACACGATCCGGCGCGTGGAACGAGTGCTGGCGCCCGCGTTGTTCTTGGCGGACGGGTTTTTCTCCGCCCTGGCGGTCCTGATCAGCGGCGGGTTTGTGAGTTATTACCTGCCGTTATTTTTGATCGGGATCCTCGGCGCCTGTCTGGTGTGCTCGCGGCGCGCCGCCACCCTGATCGTGGCGTGGCATTTCGCGCTTTTTCTGGGTTCGGTCTCCTTCGTCTATTACGATCCGATCCCCGGCTTGCTTCCCAAACCCGACGAGGATGATATCGCCACTTGGATGGCGGTGTCGCCTTCCGCCGTGGGGAGCGACGTGTTTTACGAGCAGATCCTGCGTTGGTGTTTTTTCATGGGCATCACGACCCTTTTATGCGCGATCTTGGTGCGGCAGATCTGGATCCGCGAAGCGCGTGTTCGCGCGCGCGAGCGCTTCTTGGAGCAGAAACGCCGCCTGATCCAAATGGGGGAACTCACCGGGCGTATCGCGCACGGGATCAACACGCCTCTCGGCCTGCTCTCGGGAAACCTGGAAATGCTTCTCGCGGAGACTCGGAAGGGCACGAAAGTCCACAAACGGCTCGTGGAATTGGACGGTTATCTTCAACGCGCCATCACCACCTTGAGGAAAATTCTCGACACCAGCCGCCAGACCCTGTCCCCAATCCAAAAAGTGGCGTTGACCGATGTTCTGACGACCGTGGTCGAGGCCGCCCAACCCAAACTCAAGCGCAAGCGAGCCCGCTTGATCCTGGATCTGGAACCGGGGCTCCCCGAGATCCAAGGCCATCCGGAGGGGCTTCATCAGGCTTTCCTGAACGTGCTGGAGAACGCCGTGGATTCCATTCCCGAGGAGGGCTTGGTGACGTTATCGGCGCAGTTTCGTTATCGATCCGTCCGTTTGTCGGTCGCGGACCGGCGCGGGGAAGTGCGGGTGACCGTGCGGGACAACGGGCCGGGTATTCCCGAGGAGGATTTGGAGCGCATCTTCGAGCCTTTTTACTCCACCAAGGAGTTCGGCCACGGCACGGGGTTGGGGTTGGCCATCGTGAAACGCGTGATGGAGGAACACCAAGGGACGATTTGGATGGAATCCAAGCCAGGGATGGGGACCACTGTGTTCATGACATTCCCGACGGAGGCGCGAAGCCAGGAAATGGGCGCTTCCAAAGACGTTTCCAAGCCTTCCGAGGTCTTATAATAGGAGTTTGCGTCTTCAGGAGGTTTCCATGACCGTTCCCGGCGCCCCGCGACGGGGTAAAAAACGTCTTTCCCGGATAGTCAAAAGCGTCAAACGGACCCGCAAGATCACCTCGCGAATCCTGGTGGTCGACGATGAGCCGGATTTCGCGCGCATGGTGGCGAAAGCGCTCCGCGCGGTTGGGCACCAGGTGGACGAGGCCTTGGACGCCCGGAACGCCATCAAGCTTCATCGGGAACACTCCTATGACATGGTCGTGGTGGACCTTCGGATGCCGGACATGACCGGGCTTGAGCTCCTGCAGTACCTGAAGGCGCGAGACAAGAAGCTCTTTGTCATGATCATGACGGCTTATGGGTCCCTGCATGTCGGCATCGAGGCCCTCAAGCGGGGCGCTTGCGATTACCTGTCGAAACCTTTCAAGCTCTCGGTCTTGCAGGGCAAGGTCCGGGTCAACCTCGAGCGACGGCGTCGTTATCTCGAGGAGCTGACGCTTCATCTGCACCATGATACGGTCGACGAGTATTGAAGTCGAAAAGCGGGATGCCGTCCCGCCAGGGAAGGGGAGCCACTGAAGGATCGTAAAAGGAAGCGTTCCAAGAGTATCTCCCGCCCGAAGCAATCGCGGCTCCTCCCCGAGCCTGCGGTGGGTCGTCTGCCGCGGTACTCGCGTTCTTTCGCCCAGCTCGAGTTCGAGGGCCGTTACACGGTTTCCTCCAAGGTCCTCTCCGCCGCCACTGGGTTCAGTCCCGAGCAGGTCCGGAAGGACCTGGCCGCCATGGGCACTTTCGGGCAACGCGGCATCGGGTACGATGTCAGGATCCTGCTCCCCAAGATGCGTGAAATTCTCGGGTTGAACCAGACGCGACGGTTGGCGCTGGTGGGCGTGGGGCATCTCGGCATGTCCTTGTTGCAGTACGGCGGGTTCCGCAAGGCCGGGTTCAGGATTGAGGCGGCTTTCGACCGCGACCCCTCGAAAATCGGGTGGGAACTGGAAGGCGTGCGCATCTGGCCGTCTCAAGCCATGAAACCCGTGGTCCGCGAGATGAAACTCGAGATCGGCGTGGTGGCGGTGCCCGCCCAGCAGGCCCAGGTGGTGGCCGACGCGTTGG
>CAZSKE010000192.1:0-5179 GCA_964607325.1 uncultured bacterium
GTCTAACGCAAGGGTCTGATGGAAAGAACCGCTGATCTCCCCTCCCTTGACGGGGAGGGTCGGGGGAGGCTGAACACAAAGGCTTCCCCTCCCCTCAGCGTGTAACCTTTAGGTTATCCCCGCCCACCAGGGGCGGGGAAGTTCGCACACGGTTTACGGGAACAAGGTCTGCAAATACGCTTTCATCGCCGGGCTCAACTGTTTGTAAAGCTTTCCGTTGTAAGAGGCATTGTACGGAATGCCTTTGGAGGTCAGATCAACAAACTGGATGGACGGGTCGACAGGCGCCGGATCGCCGTGATTCGGGGCCGTCGGATAAGGATCTCCGCCCTGCGGCCGCAAAGGCCCAGAACCGTTTGCCAGTAGAGGTCCCGGGTTGTGTCGAGTTGTGCCCTGGAACCGTTTCGGAGAGCCTCCACCATCTGACGTCCCTTATCCTCAGGTTTACGAGCATCGTCCGGTTTGCGGAACCGTTTGTCCCAGGAGACGAATACCTGAAGATTGGAGTAAGACGCCCACATCATGGATTGGACCGCTTCGTGATAGGACTGCTCCAACGGGTGATTCCATGGTTCGATCCGCCCGACCCCGATATGTATGTGGAAAGACAGTTCCTTCTCCAGTTTTTGGGCGATGGCCATGGCGAGGTCGCGGATCTCCAACCGGGACTGGGATTCGTTGATGCCGGGCCTGGGGGAGGTGAGGAGGACGGTGCCGAATTCCTCGGTGCCGCCCGCGATGGTGTTCGGGAAACTGCCGGCCAACCGGCGGGCGGACTCCCTCAAGTGTTGGGCCGCCAAAAGAGTATCGACATGGTCCGTATTGTCGCGCAAGGTCCCGCCCGGCATGGCCGCCATGACGACGGAAGGGATGCGGTTAAGGCCGATCACGCTTTTTTCCCAGGGGGTTGCGTCGGGTCCCTTGCGGAGCTCCAGCTCCATCTTGTGGAATTTCCGCCAGATGAGGGATTCGAGCCATCCGGAATGAAGGTAACGCCGAGTGTAATAACGGTAACGAAGATTCATCGTGTCTTTGAGGATGTCATCGGCACGTCGTGACCCGCATAAGGTCGCCGCGACGAGTTCCAAAGAGGACGTGAAAACGTGGTGAAGATCGCGGGCCACATAGGGTTGGGATAGGACGCCGCGGACATATCGGCTGAATTGAACGGGGTTTTCGCGGGGGGAATGTTGGGTGATCCGTTGGTAATGGGTTTCCAGCTCCGCCCGGTCCATGAGGCGTTCTTGGATCGCCCCGGAAACCACCCAACCCAGGAATTTTTTCGAGAGGGTGACGGGGACGCAGAAGTCCACGAGGCCGTTCCGCTTCCGCACAACCGGCCTGAGAGTGTCACGGGCGGCGTCCATGTTCCGCTGGTTGTATTTATCACGTTCGAAACGACCGCCGTGTTCATCCTCGAAGTCGATGGCGAGGGGGGCACTGCGTTCGTGGACAAGCTCGTACCAGGCCGCGCGGTCCTTTTCGAAGACGAAAAAAACCGGCGCTCCCACGTAGAAATTGAAGAGCCCCAGGACCTCATAAAGAGCCTGCACCCGCCGGATGGGGAGTTGAAAAAGCCGGAGAGGGTCATGGCGTTTGCTGAACGTGGAAGAGGAGGGGTTTTGGGGGGGTGATTGTGGCATCGTTTTCCATAGCTTGTTCGGGTAATCCCCTTATTAGGAACCGACCCGTCAAAGCGATTATAACGTGCTATCAAAATGATATGAAAGTGAAACAAATGCGCTTCTTTCTTCCATACCCTTAATGAGGAACACGACCAGGGATAAAAGGTGCGGACAGTGGCATTACGCGCGGATCGTTATTTCACATGGGCCCGATTATTTAAATTTACGCGCCGATCCGCGGTGAGGGTTCTTGGCTGGGCTTTTCTATGGGTCGCCGCCGTGCAAGCCCAGGCCGCGGTGACGATCCAACCCAACAACGCCAATATCCAATACTCGGGACGCTTCGATTTTTCCAATCCGCTCGCGCCGCGTTTCGATTGGCCCGGCGTCTCCATCCTCGCGGTGTTCCAGGGGACCAGCGTGGGCATTCTCCTGGCCGACGGCAACAGCAACTACAACGTCTTCATCGACGGAACTTTGAACCAGGTCATCGCCACCACCAGCGCGACCCAATACAACATCACCGGTCTCGCCTCCGGGACACACACCCTCTTGTTGACCCGGCGGAACGAGGGTTATTTCGGGATCGCCACCTTCAACGGCTTGGTGCTGGAGGATGGCATGACCCTTCTCGCCCCGCCCGCGCTCCCGTCGCGCCGCGTCGAATACGTGGGGGACTCCTATGCTTGCGGATACGGCAACGAGAGCCCGAGCGTCACCTGCGACAGCGCGCAATACCGGCTTTATGAGAACAACTGGCTGGCCTACTCCGCCCTTTCCGCCCGAATGGTTTGCGCCGAGTACCACGTCACGGCCTACTCGGGGAAGGGCATGGTGCGGAATTACGGGGACGCCAACCCGACTTCCACGAACCCGATGCCCTCGATCTATCCCCAGGTGCTGGTCAACCAGACCTCGCCCACCTACAACTTCAGCCAGTGGGTGCCCGACGCGGTGGTCATCTTCCTGGGGACCAACGATTTTTCCACGACGCCCAACCCTTCCCAGTCGGTTTATGAAACCGGCTACATGAATTTCATCTCCACCGTAAGGACCCACTACCCTTCCGCGCGGATTTTTTGCCTGAGTTACACCGGTACGACGCCCATGGCGACCTATGTCGCCAATGTGGTGAATCAAGAGATCGCCCTGGGGGAAACCAACATCCAATACGTGGGATTGACCCAACCGGCCTATCCCGACCAACTCACCGGTTGTGACTACCATCCCAACGTCTCCGGCGACCAGTTGATAGCCGGGGAACTGGCGAACGCGATCAACAGCGGCATGGGGTGGGGCGCTTGCGGGGCCGCCACCTCGACGCCGTCACGCACACCCACGCCTACACGGTCCACCACCCGGGTTTTTACCGCGACACCGACCCGGACACCGACGCGGACGTCGGCGTCCTGCCCCGCGCCCATGGCTCTCATCAGCCGCAATGTCCCGTCTTATACCAACGACGGTTGCAACTGCGCCTCCCTGGCCAACAACGCCGACTACGACGATTTCTTCCGGACCAACGGCACGCCCTCGACCGGCACGCCTTTGTGGCTGGCCTACGACCTCTCCGGTGTGGCCGCCGGTCAGCGGTCCCAGATCTTACTGGCCTGGTACAACGACACGACGGGATGCTATGACCATTCCCTCAGCCCCTGCGGCGCGGTGGCCTACAACCTTCCCGGGAGTTACACGATCGAAGGCAACGCGGCGGCGGGTGGGGGATCGGCGCCCACCGGTGGTTGGATCACGCTGGCCACCGTGACGGGCAACACCAACCATTCCCGCCAGCACGCGATCAACTTCGCCGGCTACAACTGGATCCGCCTTTCGGCCACGGCGTCCGACGGAACGTCGGGCAACACGTCCATCGCTTTCAATATGGAAGTCTACGACGCGAGCCAGGGGACCGACGACGATTTCATCTTCTTCGGCGACTCCATCACGGAAGGCGCGATGGGCCATGCAGCGTTCACGAACGGCTCCAACAGCGGCAACTTCAGCCAGATCATCAACGCCGCCCAGCCTCAGCATTTCCCAGTGCAGGAGAATGGCGGCATTGGTTGTGTCTTAAGCGACACGGGTGTCAACAACATCGCCGCCTTCCTGGCGCGGTTCCCGGGCAAATACGTCGGGTTGGCCTACGGCACCAACGACGCGTGGAACATGGTCGACTCCACCACTTTCTACAACCGGTACGTGACGATGGTGAATGCCGTGATCGCGGCGGGGAAGACCCCGATGGTCAGCACCATCCCCTGGTCGACCTCCCAGGCCAACATCCAGAGCGCCGGTGTTTCGTTGAACACCGCCATCACCCAGATCTACAACAATTTCCCCCAGGTGATCAAAGGCCCCGATTTCTGGACCTATTTCCAGAACAACCCGACCCTTCTGAGTAGTGGGAGTGACGGTGTTCATCCCAGCACGCCGGCGGGCATGTGGGCCTACCGGAATCTCTGGGCCCAGACCTTGCTCGCGTCGGTGTACCAGAACTGCGGGGCCGCGACACCGACCTTCACCCGGACACCGACCATCGGAAGTCCGACGTACACCCCCACCCGCACCCCCACGAGGACCCTCACCGCGACCCCGGGCCCCTGCGACCTCTTTTACGACGGGGACACGACGGGTTCCCAACTGTCGAACGGCACGGTCACCAACAACGGTTCTGGCACCCTGACCCAGGTCACCGGTGGGGTGACGGGAAACGCCATGCAGGTGGCTTTCGTGAGCCCGAACTGGTGGCAGGAGGAAATCTGGACCAAGTCCGCGGCCAAGGCCGTGGGGACCAATACCTACTTGTCCTTCAACATCAAAACGACCGCGGCGACCGCCGTCAACCTCTTGTTTCGGATCGATTGGTCGGCCAGCGCTTCCGTGACCTTGACCGATTACTTGGTCGGGGGAGGGTCCATCGACACGAACTGGAAAACAGTGAGTATCCCCCTGACGGCCCTTCTGAACGGCGTGACGAGTTTCTCCTTCTTGGACTTTTTGAACGCGTCGAACACGAATTACACGATTTTGGTCGACAACATATGCTTGAACGGGGGGGCGATGGTCTACACACCCACACGCACCCACACCTTCACACGGACCCATACCTACACGAACACGCCTACGCGCACGTTCACCCGCACAGCGACGTCCACCTTCACGTCCACGGTGACCCGAACCCCCACGCGGACCAACACTTCCACGAGTACGTCTACGCGCACCCACACCATCGCGTTGACCCATACCTTCACGCGCACGTCTACTCCCACCTTCACGGCCACGCCGACCCGCACTTCCACGCGCACCAACACCATCGCGTTGACTAATACCTTCACGCGCACCAACTCGCCCACGTTCACGCGCACGAATACCGCCACCTTCACGTCCACACCGACCCGCACCCCGAGCAGGACGCCCACGGCGTCCTCCACCAACACCATCGCGTTCACCCACACATTCACGCGCACCAACACGGCGACGGCTACGCGCACGAATACCGCCACCTTCACGGCCACGCCGACCCGCACCTCCACGCGCACCAACACGATCCCCGC
>CAZSKE010000193.1:0-5171 GCA_964607325.1 uncultured bacterium
TTCGCCGGGCAGTCCCATGTCCTCCCGGTCGCGGAACGCGAGGAAGAAATCCGCGAAACCCTCGCGGATTTTTTCGAGCCAAAACGTCGCCGTGAGACCCCCCGGGGGGTGGTAAGGATGCTGGGGGTTCAAAACGGAAGCGCCCTGGGAATGAGTCGCCCAATAGGGATTCAGCAGAAGGGGGGTCATCAGGAGGCCCGCCAGCATCAACCCGAAAATCAGTCTCGCCGCTTCCTTTTTTCCAGTCGTCTCGTCACGGCCGACGACCCGAATGATCGCCCACCAGCACAATCCGGCCGCCGCGCACGCCGCGAGCCCCAAGACGGTTTTCTGGAATTCCGGCGGACCGGGGAGTTGGAGGTTCACGCGAAGGAATCCGACGGTCCAGACGGCAACAAGGGTCAAGGATTGAAAGAACAAACCCAGGCGCCATTGGATGCGGGGCTTCAGGAACAGCCAAAACGCCGTCGCGACGGGAATCCACCAGAGATACGGACGAACCGTGGTGTAACAAGCCGCGCCGAAGGCGAGGGAAGCCCCCCAGGCGACGGCGTGTCGAAAGTCGGGTTTTCGAACGAACCGAAACGTCAAAAGAAGCATCAACCCCACCGCCAGGGGCGTGGACACGGGGACCTGGGCGCTGACGCAGTTGATGATCGCGGGTTTCGAGAAGGCGAGGGCCGCCGCGAGGATCAACCCGGTCCGACGGCCGCCCAGTTCCTTGCCCAAAAGGTAATGCACCCAGATCGCCGCGACGTCCACGAGGCCCCAAAGCAATTTTTGGGTCATCCAGGACGAAACCGCGGGGAAAAACCAGTACGCCAGAGCGAGGAGATACGGGATAAAAGGTTGTCGGGAACCGTAGGGGTAGATCAACGGCCGGGCGTCTGGGAAGTCCAGGGCGGTTCGCGCGTCCACGATGTTGAGCCCGTAGTCCTCCGACCAAAGCGGGCTGGGCTCGTTCCAGGGGTCCAGGCGCAGATAACAACCCGCGCCCAGGATGATCCACAGGAGGATCCGGGTCCACGTGGGATTCTCAAGCGAAAAGGATTCCGCCTTGACGCGATGGAACGCGATGACAAGCAGGAGGAACCCGGACGCCACGAAGGGCCAAGGGGCGTTCGCGTGGAAGGGAAGCGGGTGGGGAAGGTACGCCGTCAGGCTGTTCAACCCGCTCATGCCGTAAAGAACCAGCATCTTATCGAGCGCCATAGACGACGAGATCATCTCCGCGAACCCGGCGACGAGGACCCAGGCCGGGTTCGCGGCTGGGGGAGGGAAGGAGGCGGCTGGGCTGGAAACGGGCGTGGGAATGGAAACGATCGCCGCCGCTCGCGCGGAGGGGATCCGCTTGCGTGTGGAACCCGAAGGTTTTCGTCTCGCGCGTGGTGGAATGACGGCCCTCTTCAGGATGACGGGTGAACATCCAGAAACGATCGTCGGGAAAACTTTTCTAGAAAACGGGATAAAGCCGAGGGGGAGCGAAACCATCGATGGCATTTCCTTTTGGAAACGCCTTGTCCCACCCCGAGGGTGAAGCCACGCGAGCCACAAGCGCCCAAGGCGCGAAGGTCGGTCAGGTCGTCCCCCGCGTAAAGGGGCCGATGGTGGGGATATCGTCGGAGCAGGGCGCGGACGGCGGAGGCCTTGTCGAATCCCCGGGGTTTCAGATCGACCATCTTTTTACCGTCCTGGAAAACCCAAAGGCGCGGGGAGACGGTTTTTCGCGCGAGGCGGCGGAAGCGAAGGCGCAAGGCCGCCTCCTCGCGTGGGGTCAGGCGCGCCCGGCGATAATGGAGGGCCGCCGAAAGGGATTTGGACTCGATCTGGAGGCGGGGCTGATCCCCGAATTCTCGAAAAAGCGCGCGCGCGAAGGCCCGTCGTTCCTTCCGGAGGCGCCGCGCGAGGCCGGGGCGCAGGAGCCTCAAGCCGGGAAGGTTCGCGCACTCCGCGCCGTGCGTTCCCACCAGCCCCACTCGGGGCCCAGGGCGGGCCAGGCGCCGTAGGGTGACGAGGTCCCTTCCGCTGACGAGCACCACGGTATGGAGTCGCGCGAGCCGGTTGAGGAGGGCGCGGGTTTCGCGGGATAGACGGGCTTGTTCCGGCCTGGGACGGATGGGAGTCAGGGTGCCGTCATAGTCCAGCATCAAAAGCCAAGGGGGGCCGGTGGGGCCGCGTCGAGTGGGTTTCGGGTCGGATCGCTTCACGCTTGAAAACCTGCCGGTTCCAGGATGGTTCCAATCGAGACGGATTCAACCGAGGGGGACGATGCTCCGGCCCGGGTTCAAGACACAAAGGAAAAGCGACAGGTATTCCTTGATGTGCCGGGTGATGAGGAAGTTGGTGCGCACGTGTTCCCGTCCCTGCCGGCCCAAGGCGGCGGCTTCGTTCGGGTGGTCGAGAACGCGCCGGATCGCGGTGGCGGTCCCTTCCACGGTGTGCACGAGGTAACCCGTTTTGCCCGGGAGAACCTGGAGCGGGATGCCGCCCACGGCCATGGCCACGACAGGACGTTCTTTCCAAAGCGCCTCGGTGACCGTGAGCGCGAAGCCTTCCTTGAGGGATTTTTGGAGGACCACGGCGCTGGCGCGTTGCAGGGCGTTGATCGTGAGGTCCGAGAACGGCGGAAGGTCCAGGAGGTGGATGTCCGGGTCCTTTCCAGCCGATTCCTGGAGGGTGGGCAGGATGTGCACTGATTCGGGATCGTCGGACGCGGCCCCTCCCGCCAATACCAACTGGACTTTCGGATGGGTGCGTTTGACCATTTGGTAGGCCCGGATCACCCCCAATGGGTCCTTGAGCTTGTCGAACCGGGACACCTGCGTCAGAAGAGGCCGTTTCGGATCGAGGTTGTAACGCGCGAGTGTTTTTTGGATGAAATCCCCCGGGATGGGGCGGTTCTTGTCGGACAAGGGATCGATGGAGGGCGCGATGAGGAATTGGGGCATGGGAAGCTGTTGGGCGAAGCTGGGGTGTGAGAACACCGAGGCGTCGTATTGTTCCACGATGGGACGGAGGAATTCCCAGGCGGGGGGATCCGGCGTGGAGACATCCACATGGCATCGGAAGATCCACCGTTGGCCGGGTTTTTTCAATCGTTGGATCATCCCCGCGGGTTGGGGATCGTGGATGAAAACCAGGGGTTGGTCGAGGGCGTCTTTGAGGCGCTCGGCGTTCGCTTCGGTCACTTCCCAATAAGCCTTCCGCATCTTCTCCGTCAGGGGTTCGCGCCTTCCGTGAAGCGCGTTATGCAGGGTTTTGGTCATCGCGAAGAAGTCGGGGCGCCCTTCCACGACTTCCCATTTCACCGGGACGCCCAACTCGTTCAGCAGGGGCACCATGTTTTGAAGGATCTCGGCCACCCCGCCGCCGTCCCGCGTGGAGTTCACCATGACGACGGGCTGGCCTTCGAGGCGCGCCGCCAGTCGGGCGATCAAGTCGTGCTCGGAACTTCCGACGACGGACCGGTAAGCCGCGTAAGTGGAGGACATGTCAGTCGTTCCTCCGCCAGCGTCGCAACCAGGATGACACGACCTCCGAGGGGGGGTCCTGCCGGTCGAGGACGTTCCGCATGGCCCGGCGCACGGTTCCAGGCCTCAAGATTTCCAAGATATCCTTCCGGATGGTTTCCAGGTCGCCTCGATAGGGGTTCAAAGCCCTGATGGAGTCCGCCAAGTCCTTCCGGTCGAGACTGTGCTCCAGCCACGACGAAAAATCGTTGCGGTCGGTGTTGTCCGATTCCAGGCGCAAGGGAGCCTCGAGAAGGTGGTAATAAAGGCTCCCGGTGTCGATGTTCTCAAGCGCCCCGATGAAAGCCTCCAGGTTTCGGGCGGACCAACCCGTGGGGAGAATCAGGCTCACCGAGCGGCAGAAATGGAACAAAAGCCCCGGGGGGGCGCGCCGGTTCCAACGTTCCGGTTGTTCGCGCAGGGGTTCCAGGGCCGCCAGCAGGGCGTTGCGCAGGGCGCGAAGGGAGGTGAAATCCCGCAAGTCCATCGCGGCGATTTGTTCCGCCACGGCGGCCTCTTGCAGGGCCCCGCCGACCCAGAACGCGAAATCCGAAAGAGGCGTTTCGCCCAGGAAGGAGTGCGAACGGTAGAAGCGGTGCGTGTGGTGGTAAATGGAGGAACCGTCCACCTCCGAAATGCCGGCGTGCAGTTCCGCGAGACTGGCGGCGCGTCGGCCCGTCAGTTGAATGGACTGCACGGAGGTCATGAAGATGAATTCGGATGTCATGCCGGAAACCTCATCGAGGAGGGTGTTTGTCTTCCTTCATGATTTCGATGAGGAATTCCCTGGCCAGGTCCTTGCAACCCACACCGAAGGCCAACGCCCCGGTCAAGCCCAGGGAGGCGAGCAGGATGAGCAACGCCGTGGTGACCAGCTTTCCGGCCAGGCCAAGCGGCTCCAGGGAAAACACCACGGTCAAGCCGAAGGTGCTCCAGGCGATGACCTTGCCCCAGAAGGACGGGTGCTGGACGTCGGAACCCGCCAGGATCAATTGGGCGATCACGGACAGGAGCATGGCCAGCAAGGCTCCCAGGAAGAGGATCAACATGAAACTGAGCACTCGCGGGACCACGCCCCATAAGGCGTTCAAGATGTCCTGGCTGGCCGTCACGCCCATGACCCGGATGGCCAGAAGCGCGGACAGGAAGAGGACCGAGTAGAAAAAGAAGCTCGCGGCCACGGCGGTGGGTTGGTGTCCGTGGAGACGGTTGGTCCAGACGCGAAAAAGCCAGAGCCCTTCCAGGCGGGCGTCAAGTTTGAGCGCGCGAAAAACCGTCGCCGCGAAGGTTCGGGCGATCCAAGCCAGGGCCAACCCCACGGTCAAGATCACCAGCGCCGCCAACAGCTTGGGAGCCCACGCCCCTAAGTCCGCCGCCAGTTGTTGAAAGGGCGCATAGCCGGACTCGGGACATTCGCCGTGAAAGGGGGCCAACCAGAAATCCACGTCCGATGTTTCCATGACATCCTCCTCCTCAGCCTCTGACAAGATCTCGATACCAGCTTATTTCACCACAAAGTTCACGGATCACAAAGGAAAGCATGGGGGTTTCGAGCGCTCCAGCGGCTTTTTTGACGAGCGTCAACCCGCCTTGGGTTTGACGTCCGGGGAATGAAGGCCGTCCAGGGCGCTGTCCTCGGCCAGTCGAATGACATCGGTGAGG
>CAZSKE010000194.1:0-5145 GCA_964607325.1 uncultured bacterium
CCTTGGATCGTTTCGGCGCCAGCGCGCCGGCTTCCGTGTGTTTCCGCAATCTGGGATTCACCCCGGAGGCCGTGTCCGACGCCGCGCGACGCAGTCTGTCGAAAACCGAAAAAATTTAGGCGGCCTCTTCAACAAAACCCGAAACTCGTTCCACGGCGTCTCGAGCCAAAAATTCATTTTTCGCGTTTGAAAGGTGTATTCATCGGGATTCGCCCCGTGGAACGACTGGTGAATATTCCCGAGTCGAGTACAATAGCCGGGCCGAGTAACTCACCTTTAAGGGACACCGGTGGCAACCACCCAAGAAAAAGAACTGGTCCGGCGGATCCT
Source organism: uncultured bacterium (assembly GCA_964607325.1). GTDB lineage: Bacteria > Oederibacteriota > Muellerivitia > Muellerivitales > Muellerivitaceae > CAZSKE01. Next base: position 331 of record CAZSKE010000194.1, read on the forward strand.
CAAAGGCGATGAAAGCGCTTTTCAGGAGCTTTACGCGACCCATCGAAAAGCCTTGATTCGGGCCTGTTATTACTTCTTGGGACAGGACCCGGAGGTCGAGGACGTGGTCCAGGACGCCTTCTTAAAAGCCTTGAAATACCTGCCAAATTTCCGTTTTGAATGCTCCCTGGGGACCTGGTTGAACCATATCGCCGCGAATCTTTGCCGGGATCTATTGGAAAAAAGAAAAAAAAGCCTTCCAGTGTCCTTGGACTATTTCCTCCAGACCCCGTCTAGAACGCAAGGAAGGGGATATCCCCCTGAGGCTCTTGATGCCATCCGTGAGGAAATCAAGTTGTTGGATGGGCGGGATCGAGAGTTGCTCACCTTGCGGGAAATGGAAGGGGCCTCGTACGAAGTCATCGCTTACAAGCTCAGGATTCCCCTGGGAAGTGTGACGAGCGGCTTGTACAGGGCTAGACAACGGCTCATTGAGCGCGTTCGACTCCGTTTTCCCAACGGGTGGGAGGAGACAACACCATGATTGACCGTGACCAGACCCTCATCGATCGATTCGTTCACGGATCCCTTTCGATCACCGAACAGACCGAATTCGACTCCCGATTCTCCTCCGACCCCGGTTTTTCCGAGAAAGCCGTACAAGCTCTCGGGGTCATCCTGGGTCCTCCCGATTCCTCTTATTTGTCCGCGATGGATTCCCGCTTGGAAACGAAAGCCTCCAGCCTCTGGGCGAAAGCCGGTTACACCTCCCCGCTATCCGGAACCTTCGGGGTTCGCGCCTTGACGGCGGCTCTTCTGGTCCTTTTGGGAACCTCCCTAGTCGTCATGTGCAACCGTCCCGCGCAACAGGTCGGAACCGCCCTGTCAGCGGCCGCCCCAAGGGTGATGCTGGCTTTCAGGCTTCCCTCCTGTGAGGGTCCCTCTTGGAGCCCCCGAAATGTCCTACGTGAAACGGACCTTCTCCCGTCCTCCGTCACGCGCGCTTGTTCGCAAACTTCCAGGCCCGCCAAAGTGGTTCAAGCGGCCGCGCCTTCCTTGACCGAGGAATCGTCGGGAGATATCCCCACCACCCTTCAGGGGCGAACCCTTCGAATCCGGATTGAGGTTCCCCGCGACGTCGCGGGTCGAGTCACTTTGTATGATTCGGACGGAAAACTGGTGCGCCATCTTTTCGAGGGCCCGATGCCCGCGGGAACTTGGGCCTTGGATTGGGACCAGAAAAACAACCATGGCGCGCATGTCGGGCCTGGCGCATATATCGTGCAGATCGAGGCGGACGGCAAGGTGCTGAGCGGCCGGGTATCCGTCGCCCCGGGTTCCTGAGAAGACTTCACTCCATCCGTCGCGCCCAAAACCCCCCTTCCGGGGGTTTTGCCGTTTAAGGGCTTTTGATCCTTTTTCCAACAACCGAAACCCCGCCTTCGGCTCTCCCGCCGGAAGGATGGGGCGACTTGATGATTGGCGCCATCGAAGCGTTCAAGCGCTCTTTGAACTCCCGGAATGAGCCGTGGGTGTTTTGAAACAACTTCCCGTTGGAACGCTTCTCGGACCGGACGGGTTGCGGTATGCTGGCACGTAGGGTTCCCGTCGCGGGCCTTCTCAAACCGGGGCTCGACCCAATTTCCCAGGATGGTTTATCGGCCTTGAAATCGCCGCCTCTTTTGTTAATCCTCCTTATCTTCTGGATCTCCCTTCCCCTGGGGAGTCAGGCCCAGGAAATATTCTCGGGCGCTTCGCCCGCCTTTCCTTCCCTTTCGGCGGCTCCCGGGGCCCGACCCGTCGCCATGGGAGAAAGTTTCACCGCGGTGGCCGACGACGCCTCGGCTCTTTTCTTCAACCCCGCCGGGCTCGCGTGGCTCGACCAAGCCCAACTTTCCGTCATGCATGTCAATTACCTGGGAGGGGCCTTATACGAGACCGCCGCCTTCGCGACGCCTTTTTCGAACCGCTTCGGCTTCGGTCTTCATGTGGGCTTCCTCAATTACGGGGATTTTGATCGGCGCAACGAAACTGGCGCGCTCCTCGGCGATTTCACCGCGCGGGATCTTTCCGCGGGCGTGGGCGCCGGTTGGGAAATCGCGAAAGGCTTCTCCCTCGGTCTCCGGAGCGCCTGGATCTCCCAATCCATCGACCGCAATACGCGCAACGGTCTCTGGTGGGACCTCGGCCTTTTAGCGCGCCCTTCCAAATCGTTTCGTATCGGCGTGGACTTGAAAAACATGGGCGTGGCCGAAAACGGAGGCGCGCCTCCTTTCGAAACCCGCTGGTCCGCCGCCTGGCGGTGGGTGGAGATCAAAACACTCAACGCCATCTGGATTTCAGCCGGCGCCGCCCTGGTACCCCACGGAGGGGATCGGATGAACGTGGGAGCCGAACTGGATCACCAACAGAAAATATTCTTTCGGGCGGGTTGGTCCCCCGCTCTGGCGGACAACGGCCTCGGGCCCCTTCAAGGATTGAGCCTAGGACTGGGTGTTCGCGCCCACCGGCTCCAGGTTGATTACGCCTTCACCCTCGCCGATAAACTCGGCGAGCTTCACCGGGTCACGCTTTCCTACCTTTTTCCAGGAAAACACGCCGCGGATGAAAACTTGCCCCTCGCGATCCCGGCTCGGAGGAAAAAAACACCCGCGATCGAACCCGGATCCCCCTCCACTCGACTTCCGGTTCTTCCCACCCCCGGGGAGTACCCTCCGCCCCAACCCCCGGTCACAGCAGGCGTCTCCCCACAAGCTTCCGTCACGCTCACCAAGGAAAAGCCCGGCAAAACAAACGATGAAAGTCTGGTGGTTCTTTCCTTCAAGGTTGAGGACATTGAGCTTCTCGACGCGAAGCAATGCTTGACGCGCGGGCGCGAGCTTGAAAAACAAGGCCAATACAAGGAAGCCTTGAAATTTTGTTTAGCGGCCGTCGAAAAAGATCCCCATCTCGAGGGCGGGTGGCTGGAAGTGGGCCAACTCCAGATTCGAATGGGGCTCGCGGCTTTTGAGGAGGCCCTGAAACAGGATCCCAACAACGAGACGCTCCGCCGCTGGCTTCAGAACCAGCGTTCCCGTTGACCCGCCGTTTTCCGCCGTTCAACCCCCGAATCGAAAAACCCCTCCCCTCACCCTATCCGCGTCGTTTTCAGTCCCGCCGATTCATCCGAAAGCTGGCGGTGTGCGTTTGGCTCCTCATTCTCGGGTCCGTGTCCGTTTTGCGAGGAGCCACCGCCCTTGAGTCTTACCATCTGGGCGTCGAGGCGTATCAAAATGGAATGTTTGAAACCGCCCTGGCCCAATACCAGTATGCCTTGACCTTGGATCCATCCCTCTGGCAAGCCCATCTCGCCGAGGGCAACTGCCTCTATCGCCTTAACCGCAAACAGGACGCTGTCGCGGCCTATGAAAAAAGCCTGGCCCTGCACCCCGATGTCACGTATCAGCGTTTCCTGGAAAGGTTGAAAACGGAGCTTCTGACGACGACCGCCGGTCCCACGACCCAGGTCCTTCTGGCCGCCCCCGTGAACAGACAAGAAGAGGCCTCCACGCCGGCCTCCAAAGCCAAATCCCCCTCGAGCGTGGTATACCTCGGCGCGGCGGTTCTTCCTTTCAAAGCGACTGGATTTGAGGACGTCACGGCGTCCGATCGCGCGTATTTCACCGGAACAAGCGAGGGGCGGGCGCGCCTCCCGTTGAGCCGGGCTTCCCTCGCCCAAATCCGGCCGAGCTTTGAAATCGGAGGCGAGTTCTATTTCCGTCCCCGTTTATCAACCGTGCTCGAGGGCCGTTTGATGTTCAAAGACAAGGTTTCGCGCGCTTTCGCGGGCCTTCTCGGGTTGGATTACCATTTTTACGAGACCGAACGTTTCTCGTTGGGGATAGTCCCCAAGGTGGGATATGGTCGCGTGGACATCGATTTTGGAACGGCTTCCTGGGTCCCGGGAACCCGCTCCCCGGTGACCTTGCCAGAAGGCTTCGTCGATGAAGGGGATTCCGTCACGGGCCGATGGCAAGGCATTCTGGCCGAAGCCGCGGTGCATGGCGGGTGGCGTTTACGCCCGAAGTTCGGGTTGTACGCGCGGGCGGGTTACATGAAATCCTTCTTCGGGGAACCCATGATCACGGCGGGCAGCGCTGTTCTTTCCGCCGATCATCCCGCCCTCCTGGAGGATAACGGAAGCTCTCGCCCGGCCGGTTTGGATCCGCAAGGAGGCCTGAACGGCTTCACGGCCCAACTCGGCGTGGCTTTCTTCAATTGAATCGGTCTCTTTTCCCCTCAAAACATTTTTCACCACTGGGTCACGGGCATCGTTTTTGTAATCGGGAATATTCGGGGTTTCATAGCATCCGGCTAACAGGGTGCTTTTTCAACATCCTGCTATCAGGTTACTGAAAATATGTTTTTGTACCCTGTCAGCAGCCACGAGGTTCGAGCGAATCGTCACGAAGGCTTTCTTTCCAGCAGGACGATTCGCGAGTAAGACATGAAAAAGTTCCCGGCAGGGTGCTTTTTCAACATCCTGCTATCAGGGTAATGAAAAACTTTTTTTGTACCCTACTAACACTCGCGCGTTGAATCCCATTTCGTCAAGGCCGCCGCCGCGGAGTCCAACATGAATATCAGGCGTCCCGCGGCGGGGCGTAGGTATTGCGCGGGATAACGCGGCGGGGTCGACTTTCCTTCAAGAACGCTTTTCAATACGGCCGCCTTGCGGGAACCCTCCGCCATCACCACGGTCAATTGGGCCGCATTGAACACCGGGAAAGTGAGGGAGACGCGCCCCCGACCGCTTTTAACCGGCGCATAGCCCACGACCCATTTCTTTTTTTCCCT
>CAZSKE010000195.1:0-3158 GCA_964607325.1 uncultured bacterium
GACGGAACATGACGACGGCCACGGTGTCAGCGTGGGCGTGGGGGTGTTCTGCGCCCGCGCTCCGATGGCGAAGGCTAACAACCACCCGGCCGCCAGACCGGCGCGGCCAAAACCCGGGAGTGTCATCTGGAATTCCCCCTGTGGCGCGGCCGCGCCCCGAGCGTCCGAAGAATCCGTCCATGCGCCCGTCCGTTGGAGGAAAGCGCGCCGATCCCCCGGTGGGTCGCGCGGCCCGTAAGATCGGTGAACCGGCCACCCGCCTCTTCCACGCAAATCTTGACGGCCGCCACGTCGTAAGGTTGAACCACGGGATCCACCATGGCCTCCGCCATGCCCATGGCCACTAGCGCGTGGGCGTAACTATCGCCGAATCCCCTCTCGTCATGGGCTTCCTCCACCAGACGCAACAAACCCGGGCGTTGGGATTTCGAAAAAAGCCTCCACGCCCCGTACAGCAACGTGCCGTTCCTCGGGGAAGAAACGCCCGAAACCCTCACGCGCTTGCCGTTGGCGAAGCACCCGAAACCTTGGGCGGCCCAAACCGTGAGTTTCAGCGCCGGATGATGCAGGACGCCCACCACGATTTTCCCCCGGTGTTCCAGGGCCAGCAAGGTGCCCCAATGGGGCAATCCCCGGACGAACTGACGGGTGCCGTCCACCGGATCGATCCACCAGCGGAATTCGGCGTCCCAGTCCGGGTCCCAACCGTATTCCTCGCCGCAGAGTTGGTGGTCCGGGCAGGCCTTTTGGAGGACGCGCCGAATGACCTGTTCCGCCTCGCGATCGGCGCGTGTCACGGGGGAATCATCCACTTTGAGCGTCACGGGAACGCGATGGCGGAAATAACGATGCGCCCGCGCGCCGCCTTTTCGCGCGGCGCGGAGGGCCAGGGCGAGGTACCGGCGGATTTGGGAGGCGGCCAAGGGCTTCATGACGATATTGTAACGCTCCTCACGCAAGTGTGTTCCTTGGGATCGCCCTGGAAACCGCCACACCCCACATCCACAACTGATATTGCGCCCAAAATCTCCGAATTTTGACGGGTGAGAAACCAAAAATTTCCTGGAGTTCTCGGAACTCCGGGAGCGCGCCCTCGGGGTTGTGAAACGCCTCCTAAGTCAAACGCAGAACGTCGGATTCGGCGTCGGGGTAACCCTCCAGAAGCTCGGAACGGTCCGCCAGCCTGAAATCACGGAAGTCGAAGCCCGGGGCCATCGTGGTGCCCATCAAGGCGAAATTCCCACCCTCGTTCAAGTATCCCCCGAACCACGTCCCGGCGGGGACGATCCACTGGGGTTTCTGCCCGCATTCCACCAGGGATCCCATGGTGACCTTTTCGGTTCGTCCTTCGGGGCCGAACAACACCCAGGTCACCGGATCGCCCAGGTAGAAATGGAACACCTCCTCGGTCAAAAGCCGGTGCGCCTTGGACACGATCCCGGGAACGAGAAGATAGTAGATGGCCGTGGAAGCCGAGCGTTCGCCCGTGAAGGGGGATCCCAGGCCCGACAGGACCCGATCAGACCGGTAGGTCTCGCGGTAATACCCGCCTTCGGGGTGGGACTTGAGGTCAAGCAGGCGGATGAGTTCGTTGGCAGTCATGGATCAGAATACGGCCATGAGGAATGAGGCGTTCGAAACGACGCGCGAAGCCCGTAACATCCGCGATCCATTCCTCATTCCTCATTTCTCATTCATCATTTCCCTTCCGGGCTCATTGCCCGAACGAGACTCCGATGTCCTTGGCGGCCTTCACCCAGGGGTGGTTGAGCGGCACCTTGCGGCACTTGCCACCCACGGCGGACAAGGGCACCGAGGTGATTCGGCCGTCCCGCAAAGCCACCATGCGACCGAATTTTCTGGCGAGAACCATCTCCATGGCCGCCGCGCCGTAAAGCGTGGCGAGCACGCGGTCCGTTCCCGTGGGAGTCCCGCCCCGCACCACATGGCCCAAGACCACCGCCCGGCACTCGACATTCATCATGGCCTCGAGACGGTCGGCCAGCACCTTCCCCACGCCCCCCAGGCGGATCTTCTCGGGCGAATCCTCGCGGATCTTGTCGATGGTCATCTTGCCGCCCGCGGGGGCCGCGCCCTCGCCCACCACCACGATGCTGAACCGGCGCCCTTTTTCCTGGCGCGCGCGGATGGCCGCCGCCACCTTTTCCTCGGAGTAGGGGAACTCGGGGATCAGGATAACGTCTCCCCCGCCCGCCAGACCCGAACCCAGGGCCAACCAGCCCGCGTAACGGCCCATGACCTCCACCACGATCACGCGGTGATGGGAAGCCGCCGTGGAATGCAGGCGATCAATGGCCTCGGTGGCGATTTCCATGGCCGTGTCGTATCCAAAGGTCTGGTCGGTGCCCACCAAGTCGTTGTCGATGGTTTTCGGCACCCCCACGATCTTGACGCCTTTCCGGGCCAGCTTGTCGGCCACCGTCATGGTGCCGTCGCCGCCCAGGACCACCAGGGCGTCCAGCGCGTTCCATTTCATGGTGGCGCGGACATCCTCGGACCGGTCCCGCTTGGTGATCTTGCCGTCAGGGGTCTTCTCGACGAAATGGAAGGGATCGTCCTTGTTGGAGGAACCCAGGATGGTCCCCCCGATGGTCAAGATGCCCGAGGCGTCGTCAGCCGACAAGCTTCGCACATCGTTGGTGACCAACCCCTTGAAGCCGTCCAGGATTCCCCGGCACTGCACGCCACTACGCGCCGCGGATTTCACCACAGCCCGGATGACGGCGTTCAAGCCAGGGCAATCCCCACCGCCAGTGAGGATCCCGATTCTTCTGATGGTTTGACGAGAGGTCATGGAGGCGCCCCAGTACAGTATTGATCCTTCAAAATCGCGGTGAGTCGTCCGCCGCTGGCGGCCCGCCAACGGCTAACCGCCAACGGCCATCCGCGCCTTGACGCTTCGAATCACTTGACCGAAATCAGTTCCACTTCGAATATCAGCGTGGCGTTGGGAGGGATCACCCCACCGGCGCCCCTCTCGCCGTAACCCATGTCCGGGGGGATGATGAGTTTGCGCTTTTCACCCACCTTCATGCCTTTGACGCCCTCGTCCCAACCGCGGATAACCTGGCGCCCATCGATCTGGAAGGGAAAGGGCTGGTTGCGGTCCAAGGACGAGTCGAACTTCTTGCCATCGG
>CAZSKE010000195.1:3168-5145 GCA_964607325.1 uncultured bacterium
CACCTGACCCAAGAAGGTGAAGCTCAGTTTGCCCTCGGCGTCGAACAGCCAGCCCGTGTAATGCACGGTGGCGGTCTGTCCGGATTTGGCCACGGGGCCGTTGCCGGGCTTGAGGATCTCGTATTGAAGCCCCGAGGGGTTCTTGACGATGCCGCTCGGCTTCACCGCCGTGGCTTTTTTCGTCACCTTGGGCGCGATCTTGGTTTTGGTTTGTTTCTTTTTCATGGTGGTGTTTTCGGCTCCTTGCAGGGTGAGGACCGGCAGGCCGATCAACAAAGCCGCCAATCCCAAGACCATCGATCGTTTCATGGAATCCTCCGGGTGGGTTGAGCAACCGACATAGGATGCCAAAAAGCGGCGCCTCGCACAATGCTTTCCGACTCGAATGAGGCGGCCTCTGGCGCCCCGGAGACGCCACCCTCCCACCGCGCGCTGGGGGCCGCGGCGGGGCGATTCAAGCCCTCGCGTTTCTGGTAAACTCGTCGGCCATGAAACGCTCTTCCTCACTCCCGGCCTCGAAACGGGCCGGATCCGACGGCGAGGACGCCTTGCGCGTCCAGGGGCTGTCCAAGTCCTACCAACGCCGCAAGCGGAAACCCGGATTCTGGGGCGGCGTGGCCAGCTTCCTTTCCACCGAAACCGAGGAGGTGCCGGCCGTCCGCGGCCTCGACTTTTCCATCCGCCGCGGCGAACGCGTGGGGCTGATCGGCGAAAACGGCGCCGGTAAATCCACCACCCTCAAGATGCTCACGGGGATCCTGGTCCCGACTTCCGGCACCCTGGAGGTTCTGGGCCTCACCCCCTGGCGGGAACGCCAACGGCTGGCCCTCGACATGGGCGTTGTGTTCGGCCAGCGTCCACAGCTTTTGTGGGATATCCCGGTGCGGGAAACCTTCAGCCTTCTCAAGTCCATGTATCAAGTCCCGGATTCCGTCTTCGCCATCACGTACGGCGAGGCCGTGCGACGGCTGGAGCTCGAGCCCCTCCTGGGCACCCCTGTCCGCCAGTTGTCGCTCGGGCAACGCATGCGATGCGATCTGGCCGCATCCCTCCTGCACGCCCCGGCCGTGGTGTTCCTCGACGAGCCCACCATCGGAATGGACGTGTCCGTCAAGGAGCAGGTGCGCGAATACATCCTGGACATGCACCGCCGATTCGGCATCACCCTTCTCATCACCACGCACGACTTGAAGGACATCACGGAGGTCTGCCGGCGCCTGTTGGTGTTGGACCACGGCCGCCTGCTTTTTGACGGTTCCATCAAGGGTTTCCAGGACCGGTTCGCGCGCGAACGACGGCTGGTGGCCGAACTCCACGCGGTTCCCACGGCCTCCGCGTTGAAAAGGTTCAAATCCGAAGTGTCGCGGCACGGGGGCCAAGTCGTGGTCTCGGAAGGCCGGCGTATCGCGGTGGAATACACCCGGGAAGGCGCCACGCCCCGCCTGACTCAGGCCTTGCTCCGCCACCTCCCCGTCGTGGACCTGTCCCTGGAGAAAACCGACATCGAACGCATCGTGGCGCGCCTGTATCGCACCCAGGATTCCCGCCCCGCGGGTTCGGGAAAACGGTCGTGAGGCCCTCCCCCCTTCCCGCGGAGGGCGCCCGGCTGGTCGGACAAGGCCTGACGGTCCGGGGATCCCTCGAGGGCTACGTCGCCCTTTTCATCCGTTCCCTGAAGGCGGCTTTCGCGTATCGAGCCACCACGGTGATGTCCTTCGTGACCAACGTGTTCACGGCTTCGATCATCCTGATGGTCTGGTGGCGAGTCTACGAAAACGGCGCGCCGAAAGGAGCCCCGCCCCCCGAAGCGCTGTTCCCCTACCTCCTGCTGGCTTTCTGCCTCAACTTTTCCGTGAGCGTGAACAGTGAGTTCCGGGTCGCCCAGCGCATCCGCATGGGCTTGATCGCCACCGACTTGTTGAAGCCGGTGGATTTCCAGGCCGCCCAGCTCATGCAGTCCCTCAGCGACAGCCTTTT
>CAZSKE010000196.1:0-5137 GCA_964607325.1 uncultured bacterium
ATCCCGCCAATAGCGCCTGCTTCCCGACTCGAACGACTGTTGAAAATCCGCCCCGGCTCCCAGGGAAACCTTCGGCCGTATCGGACGCGACCAAGCGATCCCGAGGTTGTTGTGAAAATCACGGAGAGGCTCGCCGTTCGTGGCCCGAAGGGCCGCCCCCAAACCGCCGCTCAACTGGAAAGCGCGCCGTCGTCCCCAGGGATCGCAACTGAGCTGGGCGTAACATTCCTGGCTCAATCCACGAAGGGTGGCCGGGGAACCCGGGGTTCCGCTCTCGCCACGGTTGTATCCCGTGAGGACCTGGACGCTTCCGCGCCAAAGCGCCTTGGTTTCAGCGATCTCCACGAGCGCCAGCCGTCTTTGCGCCTCCTGAATCAAGGTCTCCCCGGGATTCCACGCCTCCCACTCCCGCAACTGGGCTTTGGCGGACTTCGTGTCGCCTTTCGCCCGCTCCAGCGCCACCGACAAGTAACGGGCGCCGACATGACGCGGATTGATGGAAAGACACTGCCGGATTTCCCTTGTCGAATCCTGATAACGCCCGAGTTTGTAATGTGTGACCGCGAGGTTGAAATGCGCCGCGACCGAAGTCGGATTCTCCATCAAGGCGCGCGTGAACTCGAGGGCCGCGGAATGGTAACGACCGGCCCTGAACCTTTCCACGCCCGCCTCCAGATGGGCGGACGACTTCTGCTCCGAGGGATGCCCCCCCGACCTTTCCAGCATCCGCCGCGCGTTTTGATGTCCGGGTTTCAAAAGCAGGGCCCGTCCGAAACAGCTTCGCGCGTCCTTCACGTTTCCCTGGCGATACAGGCAAAGCCCCCAGCGGTAGAACGCCTCGGCGTCGAAAGGGTCCTGAAGGCAGGCCTCCGAATAGAACCCCGCCGCGAGGTTGTATTGGCCGGCCAGATACCATCCGTCCCCTTGGGCCATCGGGTTGGACTCCGGACGCGCCGGACCCGCCGCCAGGAAAGCGGAAGCCGTCACGACGAGGACGCGGATAAGAAAGGAGGGTTTCATGCGGATCCGGGGTTCGTTTCAGCCAAACATACCACCAAGTTCAACCCAGGCGAGTCCGAAAACCCGCCCCAAGCGCGAGCGGATGCCCGTTTTATAGGCTTCGAGGAAAAAACCTCATGCCGCTTAACCGATCAGCGAAAGCCCCAACGCTCCCACGCGCAGGAAGAGGTTGGCATACAAACCGGCTCCCAGATCGTCCGCCAGGATACCCCAACCTCCAGGCAGGTTTTGGGCTTTCTTCCAGGGAAACGGTTTCCATATGTCGAACAAGCGGAAAAGAATAAAGGCCATGACGGCGTAATAAAAACGGGTTTCGACTCTCGGGTCCGGAAGGGCCACCAAGGCCGTCCAGGTTCCCACCACCTCGTCCACCACGATGGAGGGCGGATCCTTTTCCCCCATCACGGCTTCCGCGCGGGTGCAAGCCGGGATGGCGACCACGGTGAGGACCACCACCGCGACGACGAGAAACCACGGCCGGTCCAGGAAGGGCCACGCCAAGAGGAGACCCGCCAGCGAGCCCCAAGTTCCGGGAGCCCAAGGCAGGCGACCCACGCCGAAAAACGTCGCCAGAATCGTCGAGAGACGGTCCATCAGGGCACTCTCCCCATCAAGATTTCTCGGCCGGCTTGCCGCCGAGGACATGGCGGTTCCGCACCATGTAATCCAACCCCGACAAGACGCTCATGACCGTCGCGTAAAACATGAGCCAATAGGGGCCGCCCCACACGAAGGATTGGATCACATCCCCCATGGAACCCAGGCGGGCCAGGAAAAGGTCCCAATCGCCCGGGTGTTGCTCGAGGGTCGCCCGGACGCAGATGATGGTCAGGACCACGGAAACCGCGACGATTTGCGAAACCGTTTTGTGTTTTCCCGCTCGACTGGCGGCGATCACCACGTGCCGTGAGAGAGCCAGTTGGCGCAGACCCGTCACCAGGAATTCCCGCGCCGTGATGATCAACACCATCCACGCGGGCACCAGATCCATCTGGACGAACGCCAGCATGGCCGCCAGCAAAAGCACCTTGTCGGCCAAAGGATCCAGCAAGGTGCCGAAATTGGACTCCCATTTGTGTTTGCGGGCCAGGTAGCCATCCAGGTAATCGCTGTAAGCGCCCCAAGCGAAAAGGACGCCGCCGGTCCAGACGGCCCAAAGTTCCGTCCGGAAAATCAGCGCGAGGAACACCGGCGTGACCAGGATGCGGGACAGCGTCACCAGGTTGGCGGGATTCCAGTCGCCTTGGAAGGAGCGAGCCCGCGTGGTTTTCGGCCTCATCGTTTTCCCTCCTTTTTCCGGGACGTCGGACGGGAAACCGCCGACGGCCGCGCGCGGGCCACGAGATCCTGTCCCAGGACGCGGATGATTTCGACGTCCAACCACTCGCCCGGCGATCGTCTTCCCGCCCCTTCGACCCGGAGGACCCCGTCCACTTCAGGGGCTTGGTAACAGGAACGCGCGATCAAGGATTTCCCCGGCGCGGAGCCCTCGAGAACGACCCGCAAGGACTCCCCGATCCACTTCCGGTGGGCTTCCGCCGCGAGGGATTCCTGGGTTTGATAGGCGCGCGCCAAACGCTCCCGCTTGATCTTCTCCGGGACTTGGCCGGGCAATCCCGCCGCCGGGGTTTGTTCCTCGGGGGAAAACGCGAAAAAGCCGGCGTAATCCAAGCGTTCCTCCCTCAAAAAGTCCATCAGTTCCCGGAACTCCCCCTCGGTCTCCCCGGGGTATCCCAGGATGAAGGTGGACCGTAGCGCGGCCTTCGGATGACGAGCCCGGATACGCCTTAACAGGGCCGAGATTTCGCGGCGTCCCCCGATCCGACGCATGGATTTCAGTATCCGGTCCGACGCGTGTTGAAAAGGCACGTCGAAGTACGGAGCCACTCGGGGGTGGGACATGGCCTCCAGCAACTCGTCCGTGACCCGGCTGGGATATAGGTAATGAAGACGAACCCATTCCAATTCCCGCACCGAGGAAAGTCTCCGCAGGAGCTCCGCGATCCGGGGTTTTCCGTACAGATCCGAGCCGTACCACGTGGAATCCTGGGCGACAAGGCAGACTTCCCTCACGCCGAGAGCGGCAAGCGCGCGCGCCTCACGCTCGATGTCTTCCAGGGGCCTGCTTCGAAAACGTCCCCGGATTCGCGGGATGACGCAGAAAGAGCAGGGGAGATCGCACCCCTCCGAGATTTTCACGTAAGCGTAATGCGGGGGCGTGGAAAGCCATCGGGGTGAGGCGGCGTTGTTGACATAAGTCGCCGCGGACAGGGCGCCGGCCCTCGACACCGCCTGATTTCTTCGGGATTTCCCGAGAGCCGCGCCGCCCCTCAGGCGGGCGGCCAGATTCTCCACGTCATTCAACCCGACGAGGACGTCTATTTCAGGCATTTCCTTTCGAAGGTCCTCGCCATACCTCTGGGCCAGGCACCCCGCCACCACCAAGGTTTTCAAGCGCCCCGTTTTTTTATAACGGGCCGCCTCCAGGATCGCGTCGATGGATTCCTTCTTGGCCGCCTCGATGAAACCGCAGGTGTTGACGATCAACACCTCGGCCTCCGCGGGGTCTCCCACCAGGACGTAACGGGATCCCAGCAGATTCCCGATCATGACCTCGGAATCCACGGTGTTCTTCGCGCATCCAAGACTGACGAGGGCCACCGTGGGCCCGGGAAGGGGAGGCGGCTGGGACGTGGGAGGCAACGGCGCTTCTCCTGGAGACCGGGCCCGAGGCCGACGTTGACGATCCAACGACACCCTACCACAACGGCCCCCGGCGGTTCCACCGGCGCAAACCTCAGAATGTCTCTTCACGAATCGAATCGGCAATAACCCTGGCCAGGAAACGGAGTTCCTTCAGCCGAATGCCCAGCGGAGGCATCAGAACCACCACGTCGCCGAGCGGCCTCAATAGGACGCCGCGGCGCCGCGCGGATAAGCACACCCGACACCCCATCCCCAGGCCCTCGGGATAAGGTGTCCCGGTGGACTTGTCCCGGACCAGTTCAATCCCCCCCATCAACCCGCGAAGACGGATCTCCCCCACGTGGGGATGGTCCCGAAGGGGTTCCAGGGCCTTTTCCAAGACGGCGGACTTACGCCGGACGCCTTCGAGGAATCCCGCCCGCTCCAGGAGACGCAGGTTGGCCAGGGCGACCGCGCAACCCATCTGGTTTCCGGTGAACGTGTGGCCGTGGTAAAAGGTCCGGCGTGAATCAACGGCGCCGAGGAAAGCCCGGTAGATTTTTTCCGTGGTCAGGGTGGCCGCCAACGGCAGGTATCCCCCGGTCAAGTTCTTGGCCACGGACATCAAATCGGGGCGCACGCCCTCCGTCTCGCAAGCGAACATGCGACCCAGTCTCCCGAACCCGGTGGCCACCTCATCCACGGAAAGCAGAACCTCCCAACGGTCGCAAAGACGCCTCAATCCGCGGAGGAATCCATCGGGATGCATCCACATGCCCCCCGCCCCTTCCACCCGGGGCTCCAGGTGGACAGCGGCGAGATGCGCGTGGTGAAGGCGAAAAATCCTCTCGACGGCCCTCAGGCTCTCGTCCCGCCACAACTTGGAGGAAAAAGGCCTTCCCTTCCGAAGCGCGTGGGGGCTCGGGGCGCGGTGCGTTTTGAAAAGCAAGGGCCCGAAAATCCCGTGGAAGAGATCGATACCCCCCAAGCTCACCGACCCGATGGTGTCGCCGTGATAGCCTTCCCCCAAGGTGAGGAAGCGCGTCTTTCGGGGTCGCGCGGGCGACGTTTGGCGCCAATACTGGAAGGCCATCTTCAAGGCGATCTCGTTGGCCTCCGATCCCGAATCGGAGTAAAAAACGCGCGTCAATCCGCGCGGGGCGATCCGAACGAGCTTTTCCGCCAAGCGAATGGCGGGAACATTCGAGGAACCCAGCAGGGTGGTGTGGGCCACGCGGCCCAATTGGCCTCGAACCGCCCGGTCCAAGGCGGGGACCCGGTGCCCGTGGACATTGCACCAAAGGGAGGACACGCCGTCGAGCAAGCGCCTTCCGCGGGTGTCCGTCAGCCAAACACCCTTCGCGCTTTTCACGATGACCGGGTCCTCGTCTGCTTCCCAATCCCGCATCTGGGTGAAGGGGTGCCAAAGATA
>CAZSKE010000197.1:0-5104 GCA_964607325.1 uncultured bacterium
GATCGAGATACTGACCCAAGCAATCGTCCAGGAAGTTCGCCATGTTCTTTCAACTGCCGTGCATCGTTGCGAGCGAATAAACCACAATAGCACGTGTTTTTCGCAGGCGCAGCAGTCAAATAAAGATGTTCCATGCCGTTCGATCCTTCCCGCGCGGTAGTGTCTTACAACCGTGGAAATCCAAATTTCAGGTACGATCCGCACCCCGAAGCCGAGAAGGGCTGAAGAGTGCTTGCGTTTCAGATAAGAGCAAAATTACTAAATTGCGTAATTGGAGTCAAGGGGATTTTGAAAAAATTACAAAAATAATTTTTTTTGTGTCGTAAGTGCTTTTCCCAGAATGGGATAGAAAATCTTAATTATTAAACATCAAAGACGGAATTGAGAATTTAAAACTTTAGGTGAGCTATGATTAGACCACCCCCACGGGCACTCCCTCACATCCCACCAATGTTTAAGTATCTTCTACCATTCACCCTTCGTCTCTTACCCTCTTTTTATGTCCTAGTCGCTTCTCTGCGCGCTATTAACATGAAAAAAGTATAAAAAGTCCGAAAAACTTGATACTCTCTTAAACATCGGAGCCGATGGTCGGTCGCACCCCCCGGAGATAACGGGAGTCGTTGCTGCTTGTAATGTCCGGTTTCCGCCGCAGCCGTAGCTGACACGCCCAACCTCAAGGAACTTCCCCTTGCAGGTACGGACCAAGCCCAAAATATAGCGGGAACCGCTTAACAGCCGAGATGACTTCGATATTTTGGAGACGATAGTCATGGTTCCTCCCTTCACCGTTACGTAGTGAATTACTGCCACAATATCGTATTTTTTAGAAAATGCAATAGGCAAATATGCCAATAAAAAAAGTCCGCCTGATACACGATTGAGGAAGGAACCATGTTTCTACAGAAGTGCCAGGCGGACCTTTTAGATCATACTCAGTTGACGTTGGATGTCAATAGAGAAGACTTTGAACGTCTTATTGAACGATAAGCGTTACCGGGGAAGTCTTTAGGGCCTCTGCGATTTTTGCGAGAGTTCCAAGACTTGGGTTTCTCTTGCCTTTTTCGAGGTCGTTTATGTGTGGAGTGTGGCAACCGACCTCATTCGCCAATTTCGCTTGGGTGTAGCCAAGTTCCTTTCGACGCTTTTTGAGGTTTTCGGCGAAGATCCTATTCAATTCTTCGGGTTGCATGTCCATGAAGCCTTATTTATCATTTCAGGTAAGAAAAGTCAAGCGAGAGCTTATCTCGGCACACAAGCATTGGCCGCCGCGCCTCGCGGCTAACGGGGACTCGGTTTTTGACAACAATCTGCCGTTTGGACCGTGTTTTTCGTATCGGTAGGGGGTCGGCCAGACGTAGAACGCCACCAGGAGGATGGTTATGCAGACCATCATGGTCGCAACGACAATCACGACATTTCTGTTCATGGGGCACCCATTATTGAGTTAAACACAGCAAAACACGTGTTTTTTAATGGGCGATAGAGGTCTCGAACCTCCGACCCCCAGCTTGTCGAGCTGGGGGTGAGCGCTACAGGGATTCGACTGTTTTCTTGTACTTTGAGAGATCGACTCTCGACTTGCCTACCATTCGCTTCCAGTCGTGTTTTCTCGCCTCATAGTCTTCTGTTGACTCGCCCGATTGCTGAGATGGTGGTTTCCCGGTCAGGTGTCCGTATGCGGTTTTAGCCTGTTTGAAGACAGACTTCCGCAACTGATCCTTTTCCTGCTGGCTTCCCTCTTCCTGAGATGCCGTGATCCACCACATCCAGAGAGTGTCGGCCAATTGGTGCGAGTAATCCCTGGCAACTTTGAGTTTTTGGCGTTGGATGGCGCTAAGATACTTCGTCTCAAATTCGATTTCATCCTTGGTTTTCAATCCCGACTGGATCGGGTCCATTCTCCCGAGATAGTCTGCGAACTTTTCATAACTCTGTTCGCCCTCTTTTTTCATGTATGATCTACGCCACTCCTTGAAAGCGTCGTAGTCTTGGTTCTGCGCTGACTCCCTGGCATTTTTGTATTTGCTGATCGGATACGTTCCACCCAGATCAACACCCTTCCTTTTAAGAAACGATTCACGGAGATCGTATATCTCATTTAATGCGTTTGCCCGAGGGTCGGAAACGCCCAGCAGCCACCGCTGCCAATAATGCGGCCGCGGCCTACCTCCATCGCCGATAATCATTCCCTTGACCCACTTGTACTCATCTTGCAGACCGAAAATACCAGACACGACATCCCCGCGTCCGGCAGTTCTTGGGTTAAGCACGTCAGGGAAAGACGATTGGCCGGCGGGAACCTCGTACAACGCTTTGACATCCGGGCGGATTGAGCCGATCAGTTTATTGACGGGAGACTTCGCCATTTCCTTGAAAACGTCGGTTAGTTCTATCTGTCCATCGGCATATTTTTTTAGTAATGGCGTTGCGTCGTTTAGGCCAAACCACTCAAGGAAATCTCCAAGGGATCCTACGTTTCTGAAATTTACCACCGATCCATCTGGGTTGCTTCCAAGCGTCAAGTGCGGGTTCGCTCGGTCGTAGGTTGACAACTTTTCTTCGTCGTCCGAGAACAACAGGTTATTTGCGGTCCACAACGCAGCGTACATAGCGCCAACACGGACGGAGAGCGCAGCGGACGCGACACCTGCGCTAATACCCGCTCGCTTGTATTGACCCGCCTTGACCGCATTGACGACCAGGCTTGGGTATCGCTGAATGTTAATTTCTTGCCACGCAAAGAATGGTGCAACTCGCCTTCGCATCCAGTTTCCAAAAACGGTTCTATTTCCGTAATCTCCAAGGAGATTGCGTGATAGGTGAGCCGCCGCGACATCGACACCCATCTTTTTCTTTAACGCATCGACAACTGACTTCCGGCTTGTCCCGTAATGTTTTAGTGTTCCCTTCGACAACTGATCCCGATAATAGAGAAATGAAGCGTATCGCTGGGTTGACTCCCGAAACTCGTTGTATTTTTTGACCGTGCTGAAATAATCTCGAACTGCCTTGGCGGGCCTGTAGTAGATCGCAGTCTTCGACTTTGAGAATCTCCGAAACAGGTCAAGCTCGGAAATGTCCGGTATTTCATGGGCGGTCAAGCTGGACGAAAATACGCCAAGGTCCCTTGCTGCTTTGAGTGCTTTCGTAATCGGCAACTTCTTACCGATGTAGTAGTTGTACAGTTCCTTGTGCGCCGGTCCCTGATACTGCGGTTTAAGAGCGCCGGGCGCTGCGGCAACTACCGGATCAACGTCGCCAGTTGTGTTGCGGATCATGTAGGGCAGCGCTCGTTTTGGGTTTAGAATCGTCCACACTTTCCACGCACTCATCATCTCGTCAGAAAGCGATCCCCATGCGCCTGATGGCTTTGGCTTTTCCATGCTGTCCAACTGGCTTACCAGTTCCGTAGGGAGAACCATTTGCTTTTGGGGTCCGCCAAGCGCCATGACATGGCGTAAGTCTTCCTTTGATAACTTGGCTTCTTCGATGATTCCCTTCTGAAGTTGTTCGGCTATTCTCTCGGGGATCGTGGTCGCAGGATAAAGAACGCTTCCAGGCTTCCACTGATAGACCTCTGCGGACTTGTCGCCGCGGGCAATGTCCTCCCAGGTCTGGTATTTGTCTCCGAGTTCCGACTTTATAAATTCCCGGCGTTCATTGATGGCCTTGAGAAATCCAAGTGCAAGTGGGTCGTTTTTATCGGCTTCCTCCTTAACCTTTGACCACCAACCCTCTCCTTCGTATTCGTCTACATACTCATCATCTGCTCTGATTCCGAGTTTTTCTCTCAGTTTTTCAGCAAGTTGGGCTATCCTTGATCGGTAAGAGTAGGTCGGATCAAGTTCTTGCAACTCCTCGATCCATCCCTTCCTCGCCATTCGTTCAGAAGATTCGCTTCGGTTTTCTCCTTCCCATGACTCTCGTATCAAACCACGAAGCTCTTCGATTCTGTTTGCGTTTTTCTGACCCCCGACCAGTTCAATCCAGTTTGCATCCTTGGCCTGCTTTTTGAGCTTCGGCATCATGTCATACTCGGCCTCGATCGAATCCCTGCGAATTTTTTTCGCAAGCTCATACCTCGCGTCAGACATCCACGAAGTCTCTGCTTCCAGATAGGAAGTGTTGTAGTCGTACTCTTCCCCTAATTCCTCTATACCGCTAACACGTTTCTTCTGGTAGGACCGACGTATCGGTTTGACCTTTCCACCTCGCACGGCCCGCTGGTACGCCTCTTGATACATGAGTACCTGCTGGTGAAAATAGTTATCCACGTTGTTCAGGCACTCTTTGGAAAGCAATCCATGTTCGACTTGCTTTTCTACCAATTCTCGAATGACCTTAGTTCTCGTTTCGAGCGCCTTCTTTACCTCTGGTGTTTTCTCAACCAGGGCATCCACTTCCTTTTTGTAGGCGGCTACATCTTTTTTGCTTTTCCATCCGTGCCGTAGCGGTTGGCCTGCTTCGAGCGCTGACAACTGATTGCTGACGACCAGCGACTCCTCAAAGAGTTCAAACTGTTTTGGACCAAGCGGATCGACAATGGCATTGATAACTTCAAGGGACTTTTCCTGCGCAATCTTTGGATCGTCTTGGAGAAGTCGGAGATGTTCATTTGCAACGCTGAATTTAGCATTGTTTGGCAGATGTTCTCTGGCCCTTGTCATTTTGTGAAAACCCGACCAAAATAGATCGTTGACCTTAGCAACAAGTGACACCCGCTTAATGCCGTGTGCCTTCTTCATTCTTTGCTGGACCTCTTCCGGCTTTTTGGCTTTTAAGTCACCAACAATATCGCTTCTTACTCGCTCACCCTTGCTTTTTCCACCTCCAAAAAATCCAAAAGATTCTACATCCGGTCTGCTTTCCGCAGCCTCCTTTATTGCTTTTTCAGCTTCGGGAAGCCCAAACAACTCACCCTGATCTTTAACCTGAAAAAGTTTTCCTTGGTCGAAGTCTCCCTTGTTGCTCGGTGTTGGTACTTTCGATTGAACGGCCGGGGCCTGCGCAGCTTCTCTCGCCCTCACTTCCGCGGCGTCGGCAATCGCTTGCTCCTTACTTAAAACTCCACCGAAGATGTCGGTTTGACCTGGAAGCCCAG
>CAZSKE010000198.1:0-1541 GCA_964607325.1 uncultured bacterium
AAGAACTACGACTTGGTGGTGGAGGTTTTGCGGCGGGAAAAGGTGAAAGTGAAAGCGGGGTCCTTCGATTGTTTCCTCCTGCGGCCCCATGTCAAGTACGACAATGTTTTCCAGAACAAGGGGGATATTCTGCTCTGGGTGACCGCGGACCCGCGCAGGATGCCTGTCTTGATTCGTACCAAAATCATCATTGGCACCATTGATATCGAGCTGTTGGAGGCCGAACTTCCGCGCTTAGGGTCTTGAGCCAACAGGGTCCCTTCGGGTTACAATAGCCCCGTTCAGTGGACCTTCCGGGGCTGGCTCTCACAGGGGCTCTGCCCCTGTGTACCCCGAGGCTTCTTTAGCTGCGATGTGGATGTGACGACGCGTACCCCGTGGCAAAGGCGTCATCCGGTTCGAGTCCAATCTGGAATAAGAAACCCGCCCAAAAGGGCTCCGGGTATTAAACGACTTCAAAGGCAGAGGCCATGATCGAAATCATCCGAGGGCGTATCGAGGAAAGCATCCAGGTGAAACAGGCATTGCTGACCCGCTGTTTGCCCGAGATCGAGCGCGGGGCCCGGATGATGGTGGAAGCCTACCGATCCGACCACAAGGCTGTTTTTTTCGGCAACGGCGGTAGCGCCTCCGACGCCATGCACTTGACCGCCGAACTCGTCGGGAACTACCTGAAACGACGGCGGGCCCTGCCGGCCATCGCCCTCAACGCGAACACCGCGACCCTCACGGCCTTGTCCAACGATTACGGTTACGATGATTTGTTCTCCCATCAGATGGACGCCTATCTCCAGCCCGGCGATGTGGCCGTGGGCCTCTCGACCTCCGGCCGTTCCGTCAACGTGTTGAGGGGGCTCCAGGCCGCCCGTAAGCGCGGGGCCAAGACCCTCGGGTTGTTGGGGCGTGACGGCGGTGTCATCGCCGCCGAGTGCGACGTGGCCATTGTCGTTCCTTCCTCGGCCACGGATCGCATCCAGGAATCCCATATCCTTATCGGCCACATCTTTTGCGAGATGGTCGAATCGGCGCTTTTCAAGTGATCCCCCCCTCGGATCCGTTCCTGATCCCCGGCTTCTCGTCCCCCGAGTCCCTGGTTTCCCTGGTCCGCCGTTTCAAGGGAAAGACGGTCACGGTGGTGGGGGATCTGATGTTGGACGTGTACCTCAAGGGCAAGGTGGCCCGGATCTCCCCCGAGGCGCCCATCCCCGTCGTGGAACTGGACGAGGCGGATCGACGGGTGCCGGGTGGGGCGGCCAACGTGGCTTGCAACATCGCGGCTTTGGGCGGTCGCGCGAGGCTGGTGGGGGCGATCGGCAAGGACGCGGCGGGAAGGGAACTGGTCAAGGCGCTTCGGGCTCGGAGCGTCGATGTTTCGGGGCTGGTGGTCGTCGAGGATCGGCCCACCACGGAAAAGATACGCGTCATCGCGCATACCCAGCAGGTCGTGCGGGTGGACCGCGAGGTCAAAGCCCCCCTCTCGCCCTCGGCGGCCCGGAAGATCCTGGCCCACGCCCGGCGGGCTATGGCCGGGAGCCAGGCGG
>CAZSKE010000198.1:1551-5065 GCA_964607325.1 uncultured bacterium
CTTCGAGGACTACAACAAGGGGGTTTTAACGCCGGCCACCATCCGGGGAGCCCTCGCGACGGCCAAGCGTCTCCGTGTCCTTTCGACGGTCGACCCCAAGTTCCAGAACTTCTTCGAGTACCGCGGCGCCACCCTGGTGAAGCCCAATTGGAAGGAGGCCCGGGAGACCCTGAGAGTCGAGGCCGCGGGCCGGAACGACGTGGATTTCCTGGGCCGGAAACTCGTGGAACGATTGGGGTGCAAGGCCGTGATGATCACCTTGGGGGAGAAAGGCATGACGCTTTTCGAGAAGGGGCGTCCCTCGCGTTCCATCCCCACGACGGCCCGGGAAGTGTTCGACGTCTGCGGCGCGGGCGATACGGTCATCGCCACCCTCACCCTGGCCTTGGCCGCCGGGGCGGATATGTTGGCCGCGACGGTTTTGGCCAACTACGCCGCGGGGATCGAGGTGGGCAAGCTTGGGGTGGCCACCGTCTCGGCCGAGGAGTTGATGGGCCGACTCTCGGAAGGCTGATCGCATGGTGGAAACCCTGGCCGCGCCGCTTTTTTGGCTCTATCTCCTGGCGCTGACCCAAACCGCCGCTTTCTTTTACAGCCGTGTTTCCCTCCATCAAAAAAGCCCGCGGGCCGTTTTGTGGGTCACCCTTCCTTTTATCGTCCTGGCCGCTTGGGCCACAATCCGCCTGTGGGGCGCTTGGGACTTCCGGCTCCGCGGCTGGAACGGCGCCCTGGGACTTCCCGAAAAAGCCTGGTTCGTCCTCTGCCTCGGCGTCGCCGGGGGCCTTGGGTTATCGCGACTATTCTGGCGTTGGCGGATCCTCCGCAAGGCGGACGCGCGACGCAAGGCCTTTCGGAGCGTGGGGACGGGAAGCCGTCCGCCCCTGGGGTTTCTCCAATCCATCGGGATCCGCAACCAGGTATACGACTTGACCGTTTCCGAGTATGAGCTGTGGCTCGACGGATGGCCGGAGGAATGGTCCGGCCTTTCCATCACGCACCTGACCGACATCCATCACGGCCGTTTCTTCGGCGAGGCGTATCTTCGACAAGCGAGACGGGAGGCTTTGGCCTTGAAGTCCGACCTCCTGGCGTGGACCGGGGATTTCGTCTCCTCCCGCGCGGATTACGCCGGCGCTTTTGATTGGATGCGCGGGATGCGGGCGCCCTTGGGCGCGTGGGCCGTCCTGGGGAACCACGAGGGTTGGGCGGGTCGGGCCTGGGCGCTTGAAAGCCGCGGGGGTCCACGCGCTTCTCAACCAGTCCAAGGCCTTCTGGCGAAAGGGGAAGAAGCTCGTCCTGATGGGGGCCGAGGATCACTGGACCGGCGGGCAAAATCACTCGTCCCTTCACCGGGCGTCTCGTGGCGCCGACGCGCGGGTTCTCCTGGCCCACCAGCCGGACCAGTTCGGTCTCGCCAAATCCTTGCGGGCCCACCTTCAACTTTCCGGGCATTGCCACGGCGGCCAGGTGTGTCTTCCGGGCTGGGGGGCCCTGGTGGCGCCTTCCCGATTCGGGGCCCGATACGCCTCGGGCTTCTTCCGCGAGGGTGAAACGGTCCTGTTCGTCAACAAGGGCGTGGGAGCCTCCCCCCCGCTCCGGATTCATTGCGCGCCGGAGGTGGTGAAGATCACCGTCCGCTCGGCGGGGCGGAATCCGTGGGGAAACGAATGAACACATGACTAAAAAAAAGCATAAAAAAACCGAGAAGATCCTGTTGCGCGCCGCTCCGCCCAAACGGAGGAAGGTGTGGAAGGTCAAGCCGCAAACCCGCGTGGTAGAGAACACGCGGCGGGGCAAACTGGAGAAAATGCGCGAGCGCGAATCCCGTGTTTGGGGCGAGTGACCGGGAGAGGAAAGCGCTTTTTTCATCCCTTTCAGGACGGTTCGCGAATCCTCCTGAGCGGCCCGCCGCGTTCATAAGAAACGCGTCTTGAGGTACAATCCCCTTGTGATTTCGAGTGAAGGTTTTTCATGACTTCGCCCTTGGAACGAATCTTACAGGCCGAAAGCGCCTATTCGCATTACCAGCCCATCCTGTCCATCAAGCGGCGGAAGGTCGTCGGGTACGAGGCCCTGGGGAGGGCCCAGGATCCCGACACGGGCATCGTGGTCGCGCCCCTCGATCTTTTCGAGATGGCCGACACGGTCCAACGGCGCAAGTTGGACCACTTGTTCAAGCGGAACGCCGTGGAGGGTTACGGGGGCCTGGGCGAGGAAGGCGACCATCCCCTGCTTTTCCTGAACTGCGACGTCAAATCCCTGGACGAGGCCGGGCTGAGCCCGGAAGTCCTTCAGGCCTGGCTCTTTTCCAACGGCTTGACCCCTTCCAATGTGGTGTTGGAGATCGTGGAATCCGAGGCGCCTAACATCGAATTGCTCACCGCTTTCGTCGAGATCCACCGGCGCGTTGGTTTTCTCGTGGCGCTGGACGACGTGGGCATCGGGTACTCCAACCTCGACCGGGTGCCGTTGTTGCGGCCGGACATCATCAAGATCGATCGGTGTCTCGTGGCTTATCTGGAAAAAAACAACCACCAACAGGAGGTTTTCAAGGCGCTGGTCCAGTTGTCGCGGCATATCGGGGCCTTGGTGGTGGCCGAGGGGGTGGAGCGCCGCGAGGAGGTCATGGCCTGCATCGGGCTGGGGGCCGACATGTTGCAAGGGTTTTATTTCGCGCATCCCCACCGGCCCGGTTTGAACGAGGAGGCGCATCTCCAGGAACTACTGGAAAGCGTCACGGCGGAATACCGGGTGAACCGGTTGTCCCTGGAGAAGATCCGTCGCGCGCGTCGGACCACCTATTACCACTTGGCGGGCATCCTCGCGGGCCGGTTGGTCCAGACCCGCCCAGGAGGTTTCAAGGAAACCCTCGAGAAGTTCATCCACAAGAACCCGTTTACCGAGGCGTTGTATATCCTGGATGAGACGGGCCTCCAGATGACCGAGGTGGTGACGAATCCGGCCCTGGCCCCCGCTCGTCCGAGCCCGCTCTTTCAGCCGCCGCCTATCGGCACGGACCATTCGATGAAGGATTATTTCTATATCCCCCAGGCCACCGAACAGCACGGTTACTTGAGCGATCCCTATGTCTCGTTGGCCACCGGCCGGCGTTGCGTGACCTTGGTGTACCCTTTCGATGCCGCCCAGGGCGGGTCTTGCCTTCTTTGCATGGATTTGCGGGACGATTCCTGAGGCTTCTCTCGGAGGCGTGTTTCGATCCAGGGCGCTTGTTCGCTTTTGGCGCCCGTCGGCGTGAACCCGCGGTGGTTGAGCTTTCGCGCTTTGAAATCTTTCCGGGCGGTGAGGTTCTTCCCCAAACCGTTCCCGTCCCGATGGAAACGTCCCGGGGATTTCCGCTTTAGTTTGGACGGCGCTCGGATATGCTAGCCGGGCGCTGAAGGACTTTTTTTACAGCTGGCTGACGCGGGTGGGAGCCCCCACCTCGACCCGAAACCCCCGCTTGAATCGCGGGGAAGGCTCGCGAAGGCGGCCTGGGCGGTTCGCGTCATTATCT
>CAZSKE010000199.1:0-5057 GCA_964607325.1 uncultured bacterium
GTCGTTGTTGATGGTGACGGTGTTGTTCGAGAGCACGTACACCTTCTGCTCGGTGTAATTGAACACCGCGCGCACGTTGGGGTCGGCGGCGTTGATGGCGTCCAGGACGTCGTACAGGCTGTCGGCGATCGTGAAACTTGCCGTCACGGAATTCACGGTGAAGGTGCCGCCGATCGGCGCGGTCTGGATGTTCGTGCCGTTGGTGCTGGTCAAGTCGGGGGGCGCGCCGTTCAAAATCGTGTGGACCGCGCTTCCGAGCGGCTGGGTCGGGTCGATCCGGCCCAAGAAGTTGTTGATGGCCCCGACGGTCAGCATCATGTCGTCAGCGTGGAGATCCGGAAGGGAGGCCAAGAAAGCGGCGTTCTGCCCGTTCAGAATGTCCCCGTAACGGCTGGAAGCCGCCACCAGGGCCCTCGTGGGATCGGCCACCATCGAAGCGTTCATGTTGATGTCCCGGGCCGAGACGCCGGTGAAGAAACTGATGTTGGTGGTGGAACCATCGGCGGCGTAACCGGAACGATGCAGGATATTGGTGACGTCGATGACCGAATGGACGGTTTGGTCCAGCGTGTCCTTGTAGAATTCCAGCGAAACGTCCCGCGCTTGAAGCAATCCGCCGAGTTTTCCCGACGTGATGCTCGTTGTGGCGTCGATGTAGTAGCCCGCGATCGTCTGGACGCGGATATCGGCCAGAGGCGGGTTGAAGTCGTTGATGAGGTTGGTGTCGAAACGGGCGGCCCCCGACGCGTTGGCCAGGGTCACCCCGGCCAAGGCCACTGAAACGGTCCCCTTGCTCCCATACGTGGCGGTCACGTTCAGCTCACGGTTCAGGAGGGTCACCGCGTAGTCGCGGGAATCCATCAAGTCGTTGGCGGCGGAGCCTTCGGACGACAACAGCTTCACGTTGATGAGATGCAATTGCTGGAGGATGTTGTTGACCTTGTCCACCGAATCCAGGATCTCCCCGTTCACGTTGATCTGGAGGGATTCCAGCTGGGCGTACTGCTGACGGGCCATGTCCGAGAAAGCCACGCCCTTGTTCACCACCGCGTCCCGCAAGCCCACGGAGGTCGGATCGGCCGAAAGATCGCCGAACGCGGAAGCCAATTCGGTCAAGGCGTTCGAAACGGTGCTCGTGCCGGAGTTGAGGATGGTCTGAACCTGGGAAAGGACTTGCGCTTGAACCGAGGCGTACCCCACGCGCTGGCTTTCCCGCTGGATCTGGACGTCGAGGAAGAAACTGCGCATGCGGGTGATCTGCTGGAGCTGGCATCCGGTCCCGACATTGAAAGGCCCGTTGATGCCACCCACCGACAAGGGGGACGAGGAAGTGATGTCCACTCGCTGGCGGCTGGCCGTGACATAACCGTAATCATCCCGATAGGTCTTGGACAGGTTGGCGGCCAAGGTGCCCTGGGTCACCTGTTGCGCGAAGAGGCTTCGAGAAAGCGTCTCGATCCCCAAGAAGTTGTTGATCATGCCTGAACCGCCTTGTTTATGCCGACCACTGCGTTCCACTTTTTTCCGGCCCGTTCACCGTGGGCCTGGCCGTCGTATCGGATCTGTAGGTGGGCGTTTTCCCAGCCCCTTTTCCCTGCAGAGCCTCCAATGTGAAGTTCACGTAAGACACTGCGTTTTCGAGCAACTTGGCGTTTCCCTTGTTCCCCGCGTCCAACGCCCTCGCCGCCTCCACCACTTCCCTCACGGCGCTTTTCAGGGCTTCCCTCGATTCCACCGGACACCGGTCCGTCACTTCCTGGAGCGTGGGCTTGGAGATCCGCAGGGCCAAGGCCGCCGTTTTCAGAGCCTTCATCCGCTCATCGCCCAGAGGTCCCAGGGCGAACATCTCCTTTTCCTGCCTCTTCACATTCCCCGGAAGGCTCTCCAACTTCCCCGAAATCAGGACTTCCTTTTGCTCCCCGGCCAACTTCGCCAACTCCCGGTAACGCGCCGCCTCTCGATGAAGAACCTCGATCAGCTCCGCGAACGGATCCGACACGGCCTCATTGCCCCATATCAACGACGTTCAGCTCCACCAAGCGCGCGGCGATCTTGGAAAGATCCGGCTTCAACGTCCCGGCTTGTTCTTGACGGATGAGCTCCTCGACGCGAGGCTGACGCGCTTGGGCGGCTTGGGCGCTCGCGCGTTGAAGGCTCTGGAGTGTTTCAGCGAAAGAAGAAAAAGCCACGGAGGGCTTGGACGCGGGCGCGGTGGACTCATTCGCGACGGAAGGCGCCGCTTTGAGGTTTTGGAGAACCGAGGGGATGTTTTGAAAGCCGTTGATTTTCATTTCCAACCTCTTCACCGCGCGTTAGAACCCGGAAACCGGGCAGACCCCACCCAAAGCTAGGGGTCCTCACCTTTCCTAACGCCATTGGTTGGTAAAACTTGAGGAAGAAATTAAGGTTTTTTACGCCGGATTATATTGCCATCTTCTTTATTTCTCGAAATACTGTATTTTTCCCTTGTTTTTGATGAATCTTTAATAGTTTTGTCAATATCTTTTTTTATGTCGTCATTAAGCTTCTTTCGGCAGTTGTCACATATTTTACCCGCGGATAAAGGGGCCCCACAAGTCTCGCACCTCAGGGAGGGATCCACTCGAACCAGTTGCAGGCGGTTTTCCCTAACGAATCTTAGAATATCCTTGAGCTCAACCCCCGTTTCGGCGGAAATCTCCTGGGCGGTAGCGCTCGGCCTCACGGACATATATTGAAAAACCTTCTTATATTCGTCTTCCTCGTTCTGGATACACGTCTGGCAGATTTCCCGACCGCCCATCACGGGGGAATAAACCTTCCCACACCTCGTGCAATTGCTCAGGCTCAAGTTGCCCTCGAATGAATCTTCAGGAACCCGCGGTCCTCTGGTTTTTATCGGCGGCGATCGTCAGTTGCTTGTAGATCATGTCGCTCAATCCGATGCCCTGCGCGGACAGGTTGTCCGCGTACTGCTCGTCCTTCATGGACTCGAAAAATTCCATGGCGCGGCTGTTCCCCGTGAGCGCGTTTTTCTCGACGGTGGCCCTCATTTCCTTCAACAACATGCGAAGGAAGATGGCCTCGAATTGTTTGGCCACCTTCTGAAGTTCCGCGTCGGAATGAGTTTTGGCCCCGAAGGAGATGCCCGTCCCTCCCGCCGCGGCGGTCGAAGCGGCCGTCGTCGCGGACGAGGCGTTGGACGACTCACGAACCATTCCTTCCGCGAGACCCGCGGCGGTCGTCGCGTCAGTTCCCGATAGAAGGCTCGCGGCCTTGGAGGCGGTTCCCGCCGCTTGCCCGGCGGCTCGGGAGGCGAGATCCGGGCGCAACGCGTAGGCGGACGTGACCGGATCGGCCCCCGCGGGCAAAGCGAAACCCGCTTGCGCGGGGCCAATGGGCATGAGGGGCGGGATGGCGTTCATTTTCTTTCCCGGTTAAATGATCTCGAGCTGCGCGTGCAAAGCGCCCGCGGCCTTGATGGCTTGGAGGATGGAGATCAGGTCGCGCGGCGTCCCGCCCACGGCGTTGACAGCCTCCACGACGTCCATCAGGTTGGCGCCTTCGGGCAGGACCACCAAGTTGCCTTGTTTGCCCTCGTCCGAAGTCCCGATCTCGATCTTTCGCACCAACTCATCGCGGCTGAATTCCGCGGTACGAAGGACCTGGGTGACTTTGCGGACCACCAACCGGAGGTTTCCGTGCGCGACGGCCACCGAATCGACCTTGACGTCCGAACCCAGCACCACGGTTCCGGTTCTTTCATTGACCACCACGCGGCTGGCCGGGGCTTCCGTTTGGACCAAGGAATCCTCGATGGACGCGACAAAATCCACGACGTTTTCCCGGTAGTTGTAAGGGATATTCACGTCGATCTGGCTTCCATCGGCCGCGTGGGCCACGACCTCGCCAAACTGCTTGTTCAAGGCCTGAACCACCAACGAGGCCTGCCCGAAATCGGGTTTGTCTAGCAGAATGGAGACGCGGTTATCCTCCACGAAGGTGGAAGGGACTTCCTTTTCCACGATGGCGCCGTTCGGTACGCTTCCCACGGTGGTCTGGTTGACCTGGATCAAGGGCAGATCGGAGGCTTGCTCGATGCTGTAACCCCCGACCGCCAGCGGGCCCTGGGCCACGGCGTAGACCTGTCCATCGGCTCCCTGTAGCGGCGTTTGAAGCAGGGTCCCGCCTTGCAGACTACGGGCGTCCCCGATGGACGACACCGACACGTCGATCTTATCGCCCGACTTGAGCTGGGGAGGCAGTTGGGCCGTCACCATGACCGCCGCGGCGTTTTTGACGCGGAGCTGGCCCGGGTCCACCTTGATGCCGAACTGCGAGAGCATGTTGGCCACGCTCTGGAGGGTGTTGACCACCCGCTGGCTGTCCCCGGTGCGTTGCA
Source organism: uncultured bacterium (assembly GCA_964607325.1). Lineage (GTDB taxonomy): Bacteria > Oederibacteriota > Muellerivitia > Muellerivitales > Muellerivitaceae > CAZSKE01. Next base: position 4,382 of record CAZSKE010000199.1, read on the forward strand.
GGCCGACCACCAAGCCGTAGCCGATGAGCTGGTTGTCCCGCACGCCCTTGACCTTCGCGATGGATTTCAACCGCACATTCGCCGCGAAAACGGGGCTGGCCGCCACGCAAATGGACAGGATGAGAAGGATCGAGAGATGTCTACGTTTCATCTTTTTACTCCTTGGCTTTTCCAAGCCCACGGCCTGGTTTTGCCTGTTGCGACCTTGATTAAAACACCATCAGCCAGCTGAACAAACGGGTCAAAAGACCCGGACGCGCCGTTTCAGAGGCGGGACCCGCGCCCGACACCTTGATGTGCGCGTTCGCCACGCGGGACGAGGGGACGGTGTTATCGCTCGAAATATCGTCCGGCCGAATCTCCCCCGTGACCTCGATGAACTGCTTGTCGTCGTTGACCTCGACCGAGCGCGTGCCCTCGATGTAATAATTGCCACCGGGCATGACACGAGTGATCTTGGCGGTCATCTGTCCGATGACCTTGGCGGTTCGCGAGGAGGAACCCTGTCCCTTGCTATAGCTCTTGCCCCCGATGCCGGCCTGTTGAACGGGCTGGGTTCCCGTATTGCTCCAAAAACCCATTCCCGCGCCCACGGAAAGGTTGGAGGCTTTCTGGTTGCCGCTTCCCGCGGTTTGGGAGGCGTTGGTGACTTCCAAAATCATCACCGTGATGACAT
>CAZSKE010000200.1:0-1654 GCA_964607325.1 uncultured bacterium
TCCAAAATCGCAGGAAGATGGACTGGCCCTTCATGTGCTTGAGAATTTTCGAGTCGGTTGGATCTTTGGAAAATCAGGTACCCAGAGGTGGTCGCAATTTGCGACCGCATCCGCCAAAACCTTCAACGGATCGGCGGTGGCGTGGTGGGACGCGGCTTCCCCCGTTCGAACCAGAGTTCGATGTCACAATTTGTGATATCAAACCGAAAAGTTCCTCACGGATCAGTTGGTAACAATCTGTTACCAACCGCCATCCATGCCCCGTCAGATAAGCACCTATCACATACCATCCGCCCTTGTTTTCCGCGTCCGCGAAGGCGCCCGGCAGCTTTCCCCAGCACGGCGAAGGCCCCCGCCGAATTCGCGGGCAAAGTCCGCCATTTCCTCCAACCACCTCATCTTATCCCGCAACGAAAGGGCCAGGAACCGCCGGTGTCGCGCCGCACATTTCCCCTCGGCCAATCGCTCTGGAAGTTCAGGACCGCTGGAAGCCTTATGCCCCACCCGTCCTGTCATTGTCCGCCGGGGCGACCACGTCACCGCCCCATGAGATGAGGAATTTGTTGAAGAACGCCTGCTGGGATCTTCCGTCCTGCAGATAACTGGAGAGGGCCCAGGCCACGGCCACGGCGGCGTGGTAGTTCTCCGAACCCTCCTGTCGCGCCTTCCTGAAGGCGGGGTGGGCCGAATTGACCTTGACCATCTCGTCCGAAAGCCAGGCCGGTTCATCGCGTTCGGGCCTCTCCTCCAGAACGACCCTCAGGCCCGCCCCCTTCCGGCGCGATGGTTTGGGGGAACCGTCCTGACGCTGGCCCGCCTGGAAGGCATCCCTGGGCGGTTCCTCCACCCCTTCTTGCACGCCGGACGGCGCTTCCTTCTTCCCGACCTCCTCCCCAGACCCACCTTCCCCCGCGGCCGAACCATCCCCTTCCGATCCACCCACAGAGGCCGCCACGGCCCGGCGCTTCGCGTCCAGGAGTGCGGCCAACTCCGGAAATTCCTCGATGAGACCCGACAACGCCCGCTCAATCTCGCGTTGGGATTCCACCCGGCGCGCTGGCGCGTCCGGCACGACAGCCTCCTCCCCAAAGAACGCCAAGTGGGGCGCGAGAGCCTTCAGCACGGCCTTGCGCACCTGGTAGTACTTCTTGAGGGCCGCGGAACTGCGAAGAAAGTCCGCCTTGTTGGTGGTCAAAAGGGCCGACAGGGCCGGGACCTCGACCAAACCCGCCAAACGCCCGGGGTTCCTCGGGTTGAGGCCCAACCAGTCCCATCCACGCTTGATGACCTTACCATAGGTGGAGACCGCGATGCCCCGCTCCTCCTCCGGCGCGTCCTTCGCATGGCGCATCAGCAGGCCGAAACCGAGCAACGTCTTGCGCGTTCCCAAGCGCACCTCGAACTCGCGTTTCTCCGCGGCGTCTTCCGTCCCCATGGGCCCCATTTCGCGGCCATTGACCGAGAAACGCAAGGCATGGGGGTAGAGGCGGTCAAACAGGGCCGTCCGGAACCTCGGGTAGAAGAGCGGAAGGAAGTGGCGCCGCACGACCGATTCCAAATAGGAGGCGTCCAAAAGCACCGTGCGGGTATCGATGAAATGAAACCGCACGGCGGTCCCATGAGGCGTCGTCACGAGGCCGAGCGGTTTGGAAAG
>CAZSKE010000200.1:1664-5047 GCA_964607325.1 uncultured bacterium
CCTTCAAGGGTGTTTCCAACCGCCAGCGGGAGGCTCGGTGGGCCCGCCCGCCCCGGGTTTCCGTATAGACCGATTCGGCATACAGGAGGGATATCTTGGCCCCCACCCCCGCGAACCCGATGCCTTGGCCGCGCGTCTTGGTGCTGGAGGCGATGTCATGGTACGACTTGAAGCCCCTCGGACTCATCCCGCGCCCGTCGTCCAACACCGTCAGTTCCCCGGCTCGCGGGTCGGCCGCGAAGCAAAGGGAGGACGCGCCGGAGTCCAGCGCGTTGGCCACCAGTTCCGTCACGATAGTCTCCTCGGCCGGACAAGGATATGAGTCGCGAATATCCTCGAGGAGATGTTTCAGGTTGATGCGGGTCTGTCCCAAGGGTCGTCCTTCAGCTTCTTATTAGGGCTTTGGAACCGGGCTTGACATTGATTCCTCGGGCGTCTTCCTACTTTCAGTATAGCGCACTATTTATATGGGGCGGCTCAATCACCGAGCGGGGGAACACCCTCGGCATAGCGCGTGATATCACCAGCCGAAAACCGGGCTAGGGGGCGAATTCCAGTTCCCATACCGGAAGCACAATGGAATGGCCCTTCATGCGTCTCAAAAGCTCCTCATCCGCCGTCACCAGGGGAAAACCCGTGTTTTCGGCCAATGAAACGTAGGCGGAATCATAGATGGAAGTTCGGTATCCAAAGGAAATCGCGTTGGCCTTCGACAGGACATCCCACTTCACCTCGACCGAATCCATGCGATAGTGCCATAAGTTTTCCAAAACCCCGGCCACCGCCTCTTCCGTGAAGCCTTTCTTTGATAGCGCGCTCCCTATTTCAAGGAAAAACAGCCAACCCGGCACGGACAAGCGGCAACGGCCGGCCCGGTAATGCCCCAACAATCCCCGCGCCGTTTCCGATTGGCTTTCGTCGCAGAACCACTTGACGGCGACCGAAGCGTCCACCACATAGGCGGCATGATAAGCGGGGATCATCGGTCCCGGTCCTTCTCCCGAACCCGGAGCGGTATTTCCGCATGCCGCTCATATATGCGAGCGAAACGGTCGCGATCCCGCAACGAACGGATGATCTTCGTGGAATCCAACCCCCTGGCCCCGACCTGTCCGTATTGTTTACGGAGCAACTCCGTCTTCTTGAACGCCTCCTCTTTTTGACGGAGGACCTCCTCCTCTTCCTTTCGGCGTTGTAGTTCCCCCGCGTAAACCGCGACGGCATTCCGGATGAATTCAGCGCGCGAGACACCCAATTCTGCCGCCCAGAAATCGGCTTTTTCGAGTATTTCCTTGCCAAGGCTGAGGATGGTTCTCTTGGTCATGGCTCAATTCCAAATCACGTTTTAACCCAATATCATGATATCACTCTGTGGCATCATTTATGTCATCCTCAAATACATCATTTATCGAGTTTTTATCGGCTTTTCATACAGGTAATCGTCCATCAGGAACCCGCCACCGATCTCCTGGACCACTTCCCCGGTTCTTTGGAACCCCCAGCGTTCGTAGGCCGAATGGGCCGGCAAATTGCGCTTGTTGACCGTCAGGGTGATCTTCCGCAGGCCCTTCCTTTCAGCCCGCTCCTCGGCCAAAACCATCATCCGCCACCCCACACCTTTTCCACGGAAAGACTCCTCCACGTAAATCTTGCTGAGAAAAAGCCCCCCGTCGCGCGGAACCACCGCGACATACCCCGCCTCCGCTTTCGTTTCCAAAGCCATGAAGTATTCGTAACCCTCCCGTCGGACCTGCTCACGGATGGCGCCCTCGGATTGGAAACGGGAGATCATGTACTCGACTTGGGGGGATCCGATGAGAGGCGGGTAATACTCGCGCCAGATGCGGGCGGCCAGCGCCGCGGTTTTTTCGAAAAGCGCGTCGTCGTTCACCGGCAGGATGGAAAACATCGGATTCCTTCTCCGGATACAGAGCGCGAAAAGAAGCGACTCGGCTCGAGCGCGCATTGATGGAAGGCTGGGAAAAGCGGGTACCCGGTCACCCTGAAATTGCAGACCGCAGGCTATTCGCCTGCGGTAAGACGCGAGGGTGACCCTCGCATCGTATAGACGAACCAAAGGTTCGTAAATTCGGACAGCGAGGGTAGACAAAGGCGGCGGTGCCTGAGGAGCGGCGAACGCGGAAAGCCGCGAAAAGAGCCTGGAGCCAGAGGAGCAAAGGTTCCGCAGGAATGTTTGCGAATATGGCGACAGGCTCTTTGAATGCGCTCCGAAGGAGCGCGCCTCAGGCCCCCCGTTTTTGTCGTATCCCCTGAATCCCCTGCATCCCAGTTACAAAAGAGGCGGTGCATCCCAGTTAATATGGGCGGTGACCAACCCTCCCAGAGGCTTGCGAGCGTATTAAGGCTCGGAAAACTCGAGCTCGAAGTGGTAGGACTCGGCCATCAACTGGCTCTTCACCTTGGTGGGGCTCTTGTGGAACACGGCTTGCATGGCCTTGTTGTCCCTCAAAACCTCGGCCGTGAAGCCCTGGATGCCGTTTCGGCGCGCCAGCTGGATGAGTTGCCGGAGGAGATACGTTCCGATGCCCTTGTCCTGCCAGTTATCCCGCACCGTGAAAGCCACCTCAGCGCGATTGGTCTTGGGATCCAGGTAATACCGCCCGACCGCGATGATGACCTCGCCTTCCGCCTCGTGCAGGGTGCCGACCAGGCACACCTCGGTGCGATGGTCGACGTACGTGAAATTCTGGGCTTGCTTCACGGTGAGGACTTTCGAGCGCGACATGAAACGGTAGTACACGGTTTCCTGGGACAGCGCGTAGAACAAGTCCTTGATGAGCGGCTCGTCGGTCGGGAGTATGTTTCGGAAATTCACCAGGGTGCCGTCGGGAAGCACGTACGCGGCCTTGAATTCGGGGGGACGCACGTGGATCCGCCCCGCCACATCGCCCATCTCCGCCCGCAGGTATTTGTATTCCACCGCTTCTTTCAACAGCTGGGCCCGGACGTCCGGGTGCGCGATCGAGATCAGGGCCATGGCGCGTTCCGACACGCTTTTTCCGTGCAGGTAAGCCACCCCGTATTCGGTCACCACGTAATGCACATCCCCGCGGGTGGTGACCACCCCGGCGCCGGGAGAAAGCTGGCCGACGATGCGGGATTTCTTGCCCCCGAGCGCCGTGGACTCCAGGGCGATGATGGCCTTGCCGCCCCGGGACCTGGCGGCCCCACGGTTGAAATCCAGCTGGCCCCCGATCCCGGAGAAGAACTTGGTTCCCAGGGAATCGGCGCACACTTGGCCCGTCAGGTCGATCTCGAGCGCCACGTTGATCGCCACCATTTGGTTCTGCTGGCCGATGATATAGGGGTCGTTGACGTAATCGGTGGGGCGGAACGAGTACATGGGATTGTTGTCGATATGC
>CAZSKE010000201.1:0-5014 GCA_964607325.1 uncultured bacterium
CCCATGCCGTGGTCGATGAAGAAATTTCGACCGATGGTCGCGCCCGGGTGGATCTCGATGCCGGTCATCCAGCGCGTGATTTGCGATATCAGGCGGGGAAGGATCGGGATACGCCAGCGCCAAAGGAGGTGGGCCAACCGATGGGAACCCACGGCGTACACGCTCGGATACAGCCACAGCTCGCTGACGCGAGCCGCCGGGTCACGCTCTAGGATGGATCGGAAGAAGCCGGGCATGTTTCACCTCAAGGGTGGGTGATTTTACACCAACGGGCGTGGATAAAAACCACCCCAGGAGAAACATCGGCCGGCAACATACGAAATGGGCCAAAAATCATAACTTCGAGCCGCCGAACAAGTCCGATGAAGGCGGAGGGATAATGGGATTCTTCGTCCACGCCAGCTGACGACCACCGACGGTTTCCCCCGACACACACCGATCCGTCTTGGGCGAGTTCAGGCAAAATCCCGAATGCCGCCCACGACGATTTTCAGGGTTTTCCTTCGGGATGGGTCCAAACCTTGAGGCGGGCCAAGACGTGGTCACGGCCCAGAAGCGGCGCGATCTTCACCAATTCGGGCCCGTTCTCCCGTCCCGTGAGGGCGAGGCGGATGGGGTGATAAAGGGACTTGCCCTTGCAACCGGTTTTCACACCGACGGCCTTGACGGCCGCGTTGAAGCCTTGTCCGGTCCATTCCCCCGTCTCGGCCTCGAGGATGGATTCAAACTCCCGCAGGATCGGGACTTGAGTTCGCATCTCCTCGGTTTGGGCGGGTTCGAAGGACAGCTCATCGGTGAAGAAATACGCGGTCTCCGGCACGATGTCGGACAAGCAGGCCATGTGGGTTCGGACGGTGTCCACCACCCGCGCCAACCAGTCGAACCGGTCCCGCGCGGCCGCGCGATCCAGGACACCGGCGTTCTCGAGGTAAGGCAACACTTGGCGGGTCAATTCCTCCAGCGGCACTCGAGCGAGGTATTGGGCTCCCATCCAACGGAGTTTGACGGGGTCGAAAATGGCCCCGCTTTTGCCGACGCGTTCCAACTCGAAAAGGCCCGCCATCTCCTCCAAGCTGAGGATCTCTTTGTCCGGAGGAGCCCAACCCAGAAGGGCCAGGTAGTTGAGGAAAGCCTCGGGAAGATATCCCGCTTCCCGGTAATGCTCGCAGGCGGTCTCCCCGTGCCTTTTGGAAAGCTTCTGGCCGTCGGCGCCCTTCAAAATGGACAAATGAGCGAAAGCGGGCGGCGTCCACCCCAGAGCCTCGTACAGCATCTGTTGCTTGGGGGTGTTGGAAAGGTGGTCCTCCCCGCGCAGGACATGCGTGATCCCCATGAGGTGGTCATCCACCACCACGGTGAAGTTGTAGGTAGGACTGTTATCGGACCGGGTGAGCACAAAATCGCCGATCTGGTCGGCGGGAAAAACCACCTCGCCGCGCACGATGTCGCGCACCGTGATCGGCCGGGTCAACGCCTTGAACCGCAAGACCGAGGGTTTTCCGGAAGCCAAGAGGGTTTCCCGCTCGGAGGGGGAAAGGTCCCGGCACTTCCCGCCGTAGCGGGGCATCTGACCACGACCCAGCTGACGCTTGCGCTCGAGTTCGAGCTCCTCCTCGGTGCAAAAACAAGGGTAAAGATGCCCGCCCGCCCTCAGACGCTCCAGATGCTCGTGGTAATGGCTTCCCCGCTCGGATTGGCGATAGGGCGCGTGCGGCCCGCCCACCAGGGGACCCTCGTCCCACTGAAGGCCGAGCCACTGAAGGATGTCCAACAGGCCCGTCACGGACGCCTCCGTGGAACGCACCTGGTCGGTATCCTCGACCCGCAAGACGAAGGTCCCGCCCGTATGACGGGCGTAGAGCCAGTTATAAAGCGCGGTCCGCACGTTACCCAGGTGCAGATCCCCGGTCGGGCTGGGCGCGAACCGCACTCTTATCTTCTCGGACATTCCACCCTCGTGGTATTGAATGAGAAACCCCGGGCGACCCACCGGGTCGACCCCGCCAAAACCTTCAACGGTTGGCCGCCGATCACTTCAGATTAACACCGATCGATCCGACGTGAAATCCGCCCTTAAGATTTATCGTCGCGCATCAGGCTTCATCGGCGGCAAGAAGCCCGGGTGATTCGCGACCCCGTATTCCTCACGGCTCATTTCTTTTCAGCATGACCACCGCTTGGCAGGAAACACCCTCTTCACGACCCTCAAATCCCATGCCTTCGGTGGTCTTGGCCTTCACGTTGACGGACCCGGGATCGATCGATAGGGTTTCGGAAAGATTCCGCCCCATGACGTCCAGAAAAGGGGACAGTTTCGGTTTCTGGCACACCACGGTCGCGTCCACGTTGACGACCTGGAAACCCTGGGCCGAGGCCAGACGAGCGCACTCCCTCAACAACAAGCGACTGTCGGCGCCCTTCCATTTCATGTCCGTGTCCGGAAAATGCCGCCCGATATCCCCCAGCCCCGCGGCCCCCAAAAGCGCGTCCGAAACGGCGTGACACAAGGCGTCGGCGTCCGAGTGACCCAACAGCCCTTTCGGGTGTGGCACCTTGACGCCTCCCAGGATCAGGTCCCGTCCCGCCTCCAGGCGATGCGCGTCAGTGCCGATCCCGACCCGGTACTGCATCACGCCCTCCCCATGGGGAACGAGGCGCGCGGAACGAGGAAGCGCGAAAGACCGTCGAAGGAGGCGTCGGCCCATTTCTCATTTTTCATTTCGAATTCCTCGTTTTCTTCGCGGTTTCCCTCGCGCGTTTCAGGTCCGCCGGCGTGGTGATTTTGAAATTGAGAGGATCGCCTTCCACCACATGCACGGGATAACCCGCGGCTTGAACCACGGCGCCGTCATCCGTCAAACGCGCCCTTCGGGGGCCTAAACGCTTGAACGCCCGTCTCAACCATTCGGTGCGGAAGCCCTGGGGGGTTTGAACGGCCGCCAAGAGATGCCGGGGGAGATCCTTTCGAACCCGGCCATTCCGATCGAGCCACTTGACGGTGTCGAGCACGGCCACCCCGGGCACCACGGCCCCTTTTTTCAAGGCGCCTTCCAAAACCCTCCGAACGACCGAGACCGTCACGAAAGGCCTCGCCGCGTCGTGAATGAGCGTCAACGGGATGCCCGGCGGAACGGCGGACAACCCCAACGCCACCGAATCTTCCCTCTCGGCTCCGCCCGGAACCACCCGCCCAGGCAAGGCCCGGGACGTCAACATCCGGAAGGCCCGGGACAAACAATCCTGTCGTGTCACCACCACGGTATAACGGAGGCCCGGCACGCGGCGAAAAACGTCCAACGACGCCTCCAAAACGACTGCCCCGGGTCTCAGCGGAAGGTAAGGCTTGGGCACGCGGCTTTGAAGTCTTTGGGACCGTCCGGCCGCCACCACCACGAGGGCCCAGGGGGGGAAGGTTTGTCGCTTCAACTCGCTCACTCCTCCAGGGCGGTTCGGTCCATGATGGTTCGACGAGGCGTGGAACGGACCCGAGAGCGGACCCGCGCATTCCGCGCCCCCCATTCCAAAGGGCCGTTCAGGCTTTGCGTTTGGCGAAGATCATCCGACCGGCCGAAGTCTGGAGCACACTCGTGATGGCCACATGAACGCGTTGATTGATGAGGGACTTGCCGTTTTCGACCACCACCATGGTTCCATCGTCCAGGTAAGCCAGGCCCTGGTCCTTTTCCTTCCCCTCGCGGATCACCTTGATATCCATTTCCTCGCCGGGAATGACGACCACTTTGAGCGCGTTGGCCAAGTCGTTGATGTTCAGGACCTCGACGCCCTGCAGTTCGGCCACCTTATTGAGGTTGAAATCCGTGGTGAGGATCTTGCATTTGAGTTCCTTGGCCATCTCCACGAGCTTGGCGTCCACCCCCTCGACCTGAGGGTAATCCTGATCGGTGATCCGAATCGGGACCTCGGCCTTTTGCATGGCCTGCAACACCTCCAGCCCGCGTCGACCCCGGGCCCGCTTGAGGGCCTCGCTCGAATCCGCGATCTGCTGGAGCTCGGCCAGCACAAACCTCGGGATGAGGAGCGTTCCGTCCAAAAACCCCGTCTGGCCGATGTCCGCGATGCGCCCGTCCACGATCACGCTGGTGTCCAGCACTTTCGCCGCGGTCGGGGAATCCGGGACCGGCGACCCGAGTTTGGAGCGCCACAAAAACAGCTCGTCTTTTTTCTTGATGGAAAGAATGATCCCCAGGTAGGGGCACATGAGGAACACCGCGGTCACGACCAGGGTCTTGGCCGATCCCGATTCCATGAAATAAGCCAGGGGGGTGAAAACCAGAACCGCCACGAAAAGCCCGAAAGCCAACCCGCCGAGCCCGGCCAACAGATCCCGCACGGCCACCTTGCGGATGATGAACTCCAGAGCGAAGATCACCATGGCGAGGGAAAAGCCCCCCAGAACGCCTTGATAACGATTCGCCTCGACCGTGAAATATCCAGCCGTACTGCAGATTAGGATGAAGAGCAAGCGCAGGCTGTTGACCGTCATCATCGCCGGATTCCTCGGAAGTGGCCGTGAAAAAACCGCGCCGCGCTTCCGGCGTGGCGTTCATTTTAACAGAGGGCGCCTATTCTTTCATAGGTCCTATCAGTCCCATGAAAAGCCGTTACTTCAACCACTGGTCCACGGCCTCGGCGAGAGTCGCGACCGGAAGGACGCTCAGTCCCGCGGAAGCGGCCCAACGGGCGTCCTTCATGTTGCCGCGCGGCACCACCGCCGTCTTGAAACCCAACCGCGCGGCCTCGGCCACCCGCTCCGGGACCCGGGAGACGGCCCGCACCTCCCCCGACAACCCCAACTCGCCGATCACCACCGAACGGTCGTCCACCGCCGAATCGCGGTAACTGGAAACAGCCGCCATCGCCACCGCCAGGTCCAGGGACGGCTCCGCCACCTTCAAGCCCCCGGCCACGTTCAGAAAAACATCCTGGGCAGAAAGGGGTAGTCCCACTCATTTTTCCAAAATCGCCAGGAGCAAGGCCAACCGGTTTGAATCGA
>CAZSKE010000202.1:0-4990 GCA_964607325.1 uncultured bacterium
TCGCCTGTCCCGGCTGCGACCTGCTCCAGGGCATTCCACCGCTCCCGCCCGGCGCCGCTCCCGAACAACTGGGGACGCTTCCCGATTCCGTTTGGCCGAAGTGAGCTGTCCCGGACGCCTGGCTCATGACGAAGGCGTGTTGGTTGTTGGAGCAGGTGAAATCAACCCACCAGCTTCCGAACACCTCGTGCCCCATATAGTTCTGTACCCTCGACGCGATGACGTTGTCCGTGTCGCCGACGGCCATGGAGGTCAACGCGGCGCCGGAAACGGTCACACAAACCGGCGTGGGACAAACCTCGAAATTCGCCGGGGCATGGGTGCCGTTGGGGGGACACTGCTGGTGGACGAAACGGAACACGTCGGGACCGCCAACGACGACGCCGTTGATGTAGAGGGTCATGGTGTCATCGGCCACTCCGCAGACCCGAGCGCTCGTGGGACTGCAAGCGGCCGTCGACCTTCCCGCCACGGCCGTAAGGAGCAGAAACGCGATGGCGGGAATCCAGTAGTTTGTGAAATACAACCGTTTCATTTCTTCAACTTTGATGCGGTTTAAAAAGCTTTTTGACCTGCTTTATTGACGTTTTACTGGAAATATTTTTACATTAAAAAATCATTTTCCTCAAAAAATCATGTCAATCGCCTAAATTGGGCAAACCATGAAACCGGAAAGTTTCATGGTTTTGTCGAGATATTTATCTTTATCGTCGAAATTTACCTTTCTCGTTTCCCGAATTACTTTTTTTCGGCTTTCGCTTCGGATCCGAGCCGCGAGAGAGCATGACGCGGAGGTTTTAAAACCCTTTTCCGTTTTAGTTAAAAAGCCCCCGGCCCGAAGGCGCGGGGGCTGTTCAAGAGCCGTTGGGATCCCCCCCATCCTAGTCCCCGCCAACCCGGCTATCACCAAGGCGGTGTTCCACAGGGGGCATAAACCACCACACGCTCTGAGCTCTCCCAACCGTTGTTCGTCACGTAAACCCATCCATTGACCGGATTCACGGCCGCGCCTTTAGGAACCATGAACTGGCCAGGACCCGTACCCTGGCCGTTCCCAAAACGAGCCAAAACTAGGCCCGTTGGCGAGTACTTAATTACTTCGCCATAAGCCACGACATAAATATTCCCGATGGGGTCCACAGCCACCGCTTGACCTTGCACCTCCTTATCGTCGCTCATGCGGATGGTCCAACTGTCAACCAGCCCCCCGGTTAGATCGTACTTTTTCAGTATGGCGGAGTTGTCAACTAAATAGACAAATCCGCTGGGGTGTGCCGCGATGCCGTAAATATCCCCAACGATGCTCCCAGTCCCTGGCGTAGCCCCCCACTCAATCCCTGTAAAAACCCCAGCCAGGTCGTATTGTTGGACATACCACTGGCCCGTCGGGGCACTAACCGAACCGGCATACACGTGTCCAGATTGGTCCGCAGTCAGGTAGGCGGCTGAAAGATCCGCACTCGTGATGTATGACTCGCCGATGGCGGGTCCTATGGGAATACTCGGATCAAACCATTGGATCTTCCCGACGGGCGGGTTCTGGGTGGTGTTGTATACATATCCATTTTCAGCCCAAGCCACGCCCGCCGGATATGAAGTCCCATTTTCCATGGAACCCCACTCGCCCCATTGGTTGGTCTTCACTCCAAGACTGGTGAATAACTGGATGCAATTATTCCCGGCCTCCGATACAGCCACGCGCCCAAGCGCGTCTATTGAAATGCCGCGGACTCGAGCCTCGGGATTAAGCTGAGCCGAGCATGCGTTTACTTGCCATTCACCGATAAACACATAGTCACCCGCTAAACAACTTACGCTTGTGACGGTAGGTGTCATGGTTAGAGTCCCCGTCCACGTGTTCGTGGGCGTCAAGGTCCCCGTGTGCGTCGGGGTCATCGTGATGGATCGCGTTCGAGTGTTCGTGGCGGTTATTGTCCTCGTACATGTCAAAGAAACCGTCGGCGTATGCGTGGGCGTCGGTGACAACCACGGCGAGGGGCAAGCATATATATCCACGAAATTGATCTTATTGTTAAACGATCCCTGCAAGTCCCTGATAGTCAGCAGACCATCCACAACTTCAATCGTCACAAATCCTTCCAGCCAACGCCGGTCGGGAGACGGCGATCCATCGATTGCCGTTACATTCTCCACTTCAATACGGAAATTCCCAGTGTTATCCTCGGGGTCCCCCGCCACCACAAACACCTGATACACACCATTGGGCACGGCGATTTCCCACGCCCTACCGCCAAATCGAACGAATGTGTTATACCGGGCGTCTGCGTATCCGGTTCTATTCACACCCAGACCGGAATAATCCCTCCACCCGTATTTCAAACCCGGCCCCTTGTTTCCGTATATTTCACCGACATCCCGCAAGTATCCCGGCACCGGGGGACGCCCATATCCTTGGAAATTGACCCGATATCGAGCCGGCCCGCAAGGCACGGGCGTCGGCGTGCGCGTCATTGTCCGCGTGCGCGTCACTGTCCGGGTGAATGTCACGGTGCCTGTATTCGTATGCGTCAAGGTCCCCGTGTGCGTCGGGGTCATCGTGATGGACCGCGTTCGAGTGTTCGTGGCGGTTATTGTCCTCGTACATGTCAAAGAAACCGTCGGCGTATGCGTGGGCGTCGGTGACAACCACGGCGAGGGGCAAGCATATATATCCACGAAATTGATCTTATTGTTAAACGATCCCTGCAAGTCCCTGATAGTCAGCAGACCATCCACAACTTCAATCGTCACAAATCCTTCCAGCCAACGCCGGTCGGGAGACGGCGATCCATCGATTGCCGTTACATTCTCCACTTCAATACGGAAATTCCCAGTGTTATCCTCGGGGTCCCCCGCCACCACAAACACCTGATACACACCATTGGGCACGGCGATTTCCCACGCCCTACCGCCAAATCGAACGAATGTGTTATACCGGGCGTCTGCGTATCCGGTTCTATTCACACCCAGACCGGAATAATCCCTCCACCCGTATTTCAAACCCGGCCCCTTGTTTCCGTATATTTCACCGACATCCCGCAAGTATCCCGGCACCGGGGGACGCCCATATCCTTGGAAATTGACCCGATATCGAGCCGGCCCGCAAGGCACGGGCGTCGGCGTGCGCGTCATTGTCCGCGTGCGCGTCACTGTCCGGGTGAATGTCACGGTGCCTGTATTCGTATGCGTCAAGGTCCCCGTGTGCGTCGGCGTCATCGTGATGGATCGTGTTCGCGTATTCGTGGCGGTTTTTGTCGGGGTTACCGTGGATGTGCGGGTACGGCTGAAGGTGCCGGTATTTGTATTCGTAAAAGTTATTGTGCTTGTGGGTGTTTTCGTCAAGGTAGTCGTACTCGTGCACGAGGGAGTGTTTGTGTACGTATCCGTGTTCGTTAGAGTATATGACTACGTTTGTGTTGCGGTTATCGTATCGGTATTCGTACATGTCCGTGTATGGGTGGGAGTAGCCGTAAACGTCGGGGTATATGCCACACCACATATCTTGTACGTCATGCCGATATATTCCGCTTGATCGCTCCAAACAAGAATACGGATATTATTTTCGCCCGATAAAATGCTTTTCGGCACATGCAGTTCATTACATCCGCTTTGAAAACAGTTCTTTTTCATATCGGCCGGATCATAACAAGCGCCGATAAACACATCGTTTATCCATACTCCTTGGACTTGGTCGTCCGCCGCAAAGTAAAGATAAAACTCGTTCGAGTCGATTTGTTCCTGCGACAAATTAAACGGGCGCCGATAATCGATTATGTTTTCAGGCAACTGTCCCGAAGGGCATGTTGGACACGGCGGAGCGGGACAGGTATATGTGGGCGCCGGCAAGGGCCCTGGGTAGTGATAGCATGTGAGCGAATATCTTCCCGTGTTTCTTATCGAAACCCATGTCACCGGGCCACAATTCGCGTGATTCCATTCATCAAGAGGAAACGGCGGAGGTTGAAGATACGGATTCGCCGGATCTCCCGTAACAACCACATATCCAGACGTATCATTGTTATCTCCGCTCCAGGAAAAACACTCCCCCGCCGACAACGCCTGCCGCCGAACCGGGCCGCGATGTGCGTTTCTGCCGTTTGCGCGAAGCGACGGCAATAAATGCCAATAGGGGCGTTGCGGAGGAAGACCGAATTCATTCGGACCGAGCGGCGTGCCGACGGCGACAGGCGCCTGGGCGGAAACACACGGAGCTAGATAAATAAACAACGCAAAAACCAAGAGCCAAAATCGGACAGACACGACTAATATTTTTTTCACGGTTTCAGTCTTATTCCGCGAGCCTTTTTCACGCATGCTATTGAAAAAGCGGCACGCTATTTTTATAGCATACTATCAAATCCGCGTTCAAAGTTGTCGAGATATTTTCTGGCGTGTTCTGGTTTAAGCTTCTACAAACGGCAATAATACCCAATGTTGGTCAGATAATTTCGCGCAAGGCGTTCTTACCGGCCATTGGCAACAACGGCGCATTCGCATTACCGCCTCTTAAGTCGTTCAAGGATTTGTTTCCTGTCCGCGACCATGGAAATACAAACCCGCAACCATCGAGCTCATCCGCGATACAGTACGCCACACGGTCGTTCCCATAATCCCACTCACCTAAACCCCGTTTCCGGCATCCATTTACAACCAATCGGCCTGGGATTTTCGAACCGTGCCACAATTTCGCCCCAAATACGCTTTTGCATTTGTCTAGCTAACGACTTCAATGAACAGTCAACGTGCGATGACCACGGCACATCATACTTGTTCGTTAATTTTTTCCGTTTGACCATCCGATGACGTGGAAAAAAAGAGCCTCTGACTGGTCGAGTTTTTATACCCTTGCAGGAAAAGGACCTGCGAAATTTCCCGTGGATCGAATTGCTTTGAATGGCGCGCCTAGAAACTAGAAGGAGACGAAACATCGCCCCCGGCCCGAAGGCGCGGGGGCTGTTCAAGCGCCGTTGGGACCCGTTCAGATTTTCCG
>CAZSKE010000203.1:0-4973 GCA_964607325.1 uncultured bacterium
AGGGCGGGTGAACGCGGTCATTTTTCGGCGATAAAACCAATCGAGATAAACCCGATCTCTCCACGAAAGCGGGTCGCTCAAAACCAGCCTCCGGCGCGGAACCTCAACCGACGGCCACCGGCCTTTTTTAAAGGGCGCAAAAATCCGACGGCCATCGGTCGACTTTTAAAAGAAGAGCGACAGCATGAGTCCGGCCTGGACCCCGCTCAGATCCACTTCCAGGTCTCGCGCGCCCGGCAGTGGATTGGGAAAACCGGTGTACGCGGCCAACTCGGTCGCCACCGCGGGATCGTCGGGCGTGAACGCGGTCTGATTGCCGTTGGTCCCCTCATACACAACGAGTTTCCCCGCCGCGGAGGCCGAAAGCCCGCCCGCCGCGACAGCGGCCGTTCCGGAGAAGCCCTTGGCCTTGGCCATGCGGTACCCCACATAGGGCGTGAGCGCGAAGGATTCGCCCATCGCGAGATCCGCGCCCAACTGGAGCTGAAGGCCGATGGCGGTGGCCTTGAAATCCCCCGATAGTCTCAGATCGGCGGGAGTCATGGTCTCCGACCACGTGAGTTTCACCGGTAGGTACGCGGCGCCCAACCCCAGGAACGGCTTGAGCTTTCCCTGGCCGAACATATATTTCAACCCCAACCCCAGGTTCATGCTGGAAATCTTGACCTCGCCGGTATCGGTCCAGGCCATGGGAGTCGCGCCGTTCGAAGTGAAGGTGTATTTACCGACAGGCACCATCCCGAACGAGAAGCCCAAACCCAATTTGGGCGACATGGCCATTCCCAGTTCCACCCCGTATTGGAGGAAACCCTTGGGAACCTTGCCCTCAAAAGCCGCGCTCGGATCCACCGTGTTCTGAACACCCTGGATGAAGGCCTGACGGGACTCGGCGTCCGATTTCAAATCTTTCAAGTTGACCATGGCGAAGGCGGGAATCAATCGAAGGCTCATCTTCCTCTTCTTCCCAGAGGCGACCGCGCGCTTCGAGCCGGTCGCGGGGGCCGCCAATTGGGCGTCCACCCATTGCTGATCCGCCAGGGTCAAGGTCGCCTTCACGCGGTCCGCGTAGGCCTTGACGGAGGCGTTGGGCGATTTCTGATTCGAGCGGTAGAAACAAAGGGCGGCGTTCCGCGAATCCTTGTTCACGGCGTGGGCGTATCCCAGGTAATAATCAATGGTTCCGTTCGCGGGATTCTGACGCGCGGCTTCCTCCAGGAACGGGATGGCTTCCACGTATTTTTTTTGCGCGAAAAGATCCGTTCCTTGTTTCAGGGGATCGGCGGCTGAAATCGAGGTGACGGCCGCGGGCGCCTCGGCCCGGAGACCCTTCACGAATTGCTCAAGCGTGGCGTCCTTCGGATTGAGGGCCAAGGCTTTCTCGTAGGAAACCAGGGCCTCGGCTTTCCTTCCAAGGCTGTACAAACTGTTTCCAACCCCGACAAGGGAGAGGACGTGATCGGGTTTCACTTGAAGGGCGGCTTGGAAGTATTGGAGAGCCTTGTCATAGCTTTTGGCGGACATCATTTGGTTCCCCGCGGCGTAGTATTGCTCCGCCGTGACGCCTTGAGCCCAAAGATTCCCGGCAGAAACGAAAAATGCCGCCGACAAGATCAAGATCGGGATCACTCGCAGGATTTTCCTCATAAAATTCCCCCTAGCA
Organism: uncultured bacterium; assembly: GCA_964607325.1. GTDB lineage: Bacteria > Oederibacteriota > Muellerivitia > Muellerivitales > Muellerivitaceae > CAZSKE01. Next base: position 1,661 of record CAZSKE010000203.1, read on the forward strand.
GGATGATGAAACAACCCCCTACCCTTCGACGGTCTCCCGGCGTCCCCGGGGCTTCCGTCTTCGCGACGCTTGCGGCTTCCCGTCCTCGTTTTCAGCCCCAGACTTCACGAACGCCACGCCCCACAAGCCACCACGCAAGCCGCGGAGGCATCCCCAAGGGGAGACGGGCCACGCGAGGATCGAATGGCCGGGGACTTTTCCTTTTCTAACTCGTGAATCGCCCTTCCGGTTCGCGGGCTGACACGCATGATATCACTTCCCCTTCCGCCCGGTCTTTCCGAAAACCCACCACCCGAACAAGCAATTCCTGGCCCGGAACGTTTTTTCCCCTTGGAAAAACCACCTTCAGGCCCCGATCGGTGGTCCCGCCCAGAACCCCCCCCGAATGCCGCTCGGCCACCAGGTTCCAGGTTTTTCCGATCGCGCTCGCAGCAAAATCCGCCATGAGGGATTTCTTCAGTTCCCTCAACGCCTCCACGCGCCTTTTCATCTCGGGCGGAGACACCTGGCAACCGAAGGTCGCGGCCGCCGTCGCGGGGCGCCGCGAATACGGGAAGGGATGAATGTCCACAAAGGCGAGACGCCGGGCGACGCGCAGGGTGTTCTCGAACGCCTCCGGGGTTTCCCCTGGAAACCCGGCGATAAGATCGGTGGTCACACCCGCGTCCGGTACGACCTCCCGGATTTCGCCCAGGACTTCCTCGTAACGCTCCAACGTGTAAGGACGCCTCATGGCTTTGAGCACCCCGGGATCGCCGCTTTGCAGTGGCAGGTGAAAATGGGGGCAAAGACCGCGTCCCAGAAGCGGAAGCAAGGCGTCCTCGAAATCGGCGACGGAGTAAGAGGACAATCGCACGCGTCGAATCCCAGGCACCGCGAGGATTTTTTCCACGACGGGAGCCAAGCGCGGCTCATCCGTCTTCTTCCCGAAATCCTTTCCATACGACGCCAACTGGATACCCGCCAGGACCAGTTCTCGCACGCCGCCCTCGGCCAATCGTGTCGCTTCGGACACGATCATGTCCGCTGGCCGGCTTCGAGGTTTTCCGCGAACCCGAGGCACCAGGCAAAAAGCGCATGAAAACCCGCAGCCATCCTGGATCTTCACGATGGCCCGACGATGCGATTCGAACCGTCGGATTCCGCCGATCCAGGGGTCCGACGCCACGGCTTCCATTTCCTTATCACGCCCAGCGGACATCATTGCGACGCGCTCGAACAATCGAGCTTTCTGATCGTTCGTCACCACGAGGTCCACGGATGGTAAAGCCTCGAGGTCCGACGCGCGGTCCTGGGCCAAACAGCCGGTCACGCACACCCGCGAGGCGGGGGACAAGCGCTTGGCGCGCCGCGCCAAAGCCCGCGCCTCGGCGTCGGCGGACGCGGTCACCGTGCAGGTGTTGATCACCACGAGGTCGGCCCCCTGGTCGAAGGGGACCTCGAGGAAACCGGCTTCCAACGCCCGCTCGCGAAGGGCTTGAGTCTCGTATTGATTGACCCGGCATCCCAGGGTCCAAAACGCCACCGTCGGCACTGGACAACCTCCGGTCGTCCGCGATTCGTTTCAAAAACCGGAAAAAATAATCCGCGTCGCTCCGCTCACCCCTCCGACGCGTCAAAGCGAAACCGGGGAGCTTCGCGCTTCATAAACTCGGGCGCAGACGGCTAAAAAAAACGGCCCCGCGGATAAACCACGGGGCCGTCGGGAAAACCTTCAGGACCAGTCGATCAGAACAGGACGGAAACCCCCACACCAAACTGGATGCCGCTCAGGTCCAGCTCCAAGGGACGGGCCGTGACACCGGCTGGCAACGCCGTGCCATCGTCCAAACCGACGACATCGCCGGTGACCGGGTTGCTGAAGAGGGACAAGGTGCCTTCGGTGGTCTCGCCCGTCAGGTTGTTGACGAGAGAACCGGTGAAATCCTTGAGCTTCGCCATGCGGTACTGGACATACGGCGCAAGCGCCACGCTAGGGCCCATCCCGAGCTCGGCTCCGAGCATGATATGCCCGCCCATGCCGCTCGAGGTGAAGTCCCCGTTGAAGCCGCTGTTGATGCTTCCGTCCTCGGAAGCCACCGAACGGCTCCAAGTGATCTTGGCGGGGTAATAGGCGCCACCCGCTCCCAGGAAGGGTTTGTGTTTTCCCTTACCCAGGAAGTAACGGACCGTGAGACTGATCTGGTCGGCGTTCATTTTGAACACGTTGCGGATCGCGTCGTTGGCGCTGTTCGTGGGAAGCAAGCCGTAACCCAGGGCGGTGTACGAATACTTGCCGACCGGGAAAACCCCGAAGCCCAACGCCAAGTCCAACGACGGAGAGGGCCTGTAGAACGGCTCGGCCCCCAGCCACATGTTGCCCTTCGGCACTTCGCCGTTCAGACCGTAACCGGCGGCGAGCGCCCAGCTCTGCTGTGTGTCGGCGTCGGCGTCGAAATCCTTCAACTTGAAGGTCGCCAAGCCGAACAAGGCTCGGATGCCGCCCTTCTTGTATTTCGCGGCCACCGCGGTTTCCTTCGCGGCCCCGCCCCCCGCCACCTTCGCGTCCACCCATTGCTGGTCCGCCGCGGGCAACGAAGCCTTGATGCGATCCGCGTAGGCTTTGAGCTGAGGATTGGGTTTTTTCTGGTTGGCGAGATAGAAATTCACGGCGGCGTTCTTGAAATCCCGGCTCATGTACTGCGCGTAACCGAGGTAATAGAACGGTTGGTAATCGTTGGGACTGTCCTTCGTGGCTTGTTCCAGATAAGGAATGGCGGCGGCGTACTGCTTCCCCTGAAACAATTTGACGCCCTGAGCCATGGCCGTTTGACCCGCGGCGGCAGGCGCGGCGGCGGCTCCGGCGGCGGGCGCGGCGGACCCAACCTGGCTACGCAGGCTGTTCACGTAAGCCGACAACTGCGGATTGCTGGGGTTAAGGGCGAGAGCCTTTTCGTAGTAAGCCAGGGCTTCCGTCTTGCGGTTCATGAGGAGGTAGCAGTTCCCGAGGCCCTGGTACGCCGGGGCCAAATTCGGGTTCATCTTCACCGCGGCGTAATAGTACCGGGCGGCGAAATTGTAATTCTTGGCCGCGTAGTAGCGGTTGCCATATTGATAATACTGCTCGGCTGTGGCGCCTTGCGCCTTCAGTCCGGAGGGAGTGCCGATCAAAACCAGTAAAAACGCCAGGAGAATCGCCGCACGACGAATCATCGCCGCCTCCCACAAATGATTTCAGAGGACCTTCAAAAAGACCCCATCCATGCGGGGTCCGTCGGGTTGCCGACTCGACAAAAGGAAACCCGGACAGGCCGTTATTATAGGGAAATTCTCG
>CAZSKE010000204.1:0-4973 GCA_964607325.1 uncultured bacterium
TGGAAGCCGAGATCGTACTGACCGTAGTTGTAGTAGTTCCCGTCGTACCACACCAGATGGGATTGGTATCCGTCATAGGAGGTCGCGATGAGCACCGGTTGGTTCGAGGCCAGCCCCGCGACGAAATCGTAACCGTTGCCCGAGGCACTGCCGGCGGAATCGAACAACAACGCGTACGTCAAGGCGCCGTCCAAGGTCACGTCGGACGGAAGGTTAACGGTGTGCCAATCGATGAACACCGGGGAACCCGCCGAGGCCATCACGCCCTTCGCGAGGGTCACGGCGTTGGAATCCACCAGATAATATCTCAGGTCGTCCGCCGGGGTACCCACAGTGCCGAAAAAGGCCGTGACCTGGTTCACGGTCGTCATGCCGCTCGGCGGAATTATTTCTTCCCCGACATACCGGACGCCGTAGACCGAATGAGTATAAGTGTCGTGCGACGGGTTGCCGTAATAAGTGCCGTCTTGGTACCCCAGGATGAAAGGCGGCATCCCATTCTCGCTCCAGGCGCCCCCCATATAGGTCAGGCACCTCCAATTCGGGTCCTGGATCTGGCCGTTGGGGATGATCTGATGGGATGGCTGGGTGTAAGGCACGAGGACGCTCGACACGATCGAGCCCGAAACGTATTCCACCACCAAGTGGTAAATAGTCTGGTCCGCCAGGGGCTGTGGGGTTCCGAACGTCACCGTGTTCCACCCATCCACCAATTGCATGGTGTTCGAGGCGATCACCCCCAGGGGATGCCCGGAACCATCGTCGCTATAGATCCCGATCCGGTAAGTGGCGCCCCCGGCGATGGTATCCGCGTATATCCGCGCCTCGTCAACCACGCGGCTTCCCTGTTGGGTGAACCGGACCACATACCGCCCTTCGGTGCTCATCAAGACGTTGGACCAGGTCGTCCCTTGGGCGACGCTCTTGTTCCCGAATCCCTTGGGGGTGACGCCGAAGGTGGCGGTGCGAGTGGGGGTCTGGCTGGGCGTGCGCGTCGCCGTGAAGGTCATGGTGGCCGTGGGCGGAGGATCGGAATAATCGAGGAAGAATCCGAGATCGAGGTGCCCGTAATTGTATTGGACGGAACCGTCATACCATTGTAAGTAGGATTGCTGCCCATCGTAGGTGAGCCCGTTGTACGTCGTGTCGTTGGTGGCCAGGCCCACATAAAATTGGTAGCCGGCGCTCATGACACTGCTCGCCGAATCGAAAATGAGCTGGTAGGTCCTGGCCCCATCCAAGGTCACAACTGTGGGCAAAATGGCCTCATGCCAGCCCGTCGTCCAGGAGGACCCCTGGGCGGCCATCACGCCCTGCGCGATGGTCGCGGGGGCGCCATAAGTATCCACCAGATAATACCTCAGGTCGCCCGCCGGGACGCCCGAGGTGCCGAAAAAGGCCCGCACCCGGTTCACGTCCCTGAAGCCGGAGGGAGGCACGATGTATTCTTTCACGTTGCGGTCGCCATAGACCGAGTAGAAGACCGTGTCGAACATCGGGTTGCCGTAAAAGGTGCCGTCATCGAACCCTAACACGAAAGGCGGGAGGTACTGCTCCCCCCACGAACCCCCGGAGTAGGTCAAGCACCTCCAATTCGAATCCTGGATCTGTCCGTTGGGGATGATCTGGTGAAAGGGCTGGGTGTAAGGCACGCTGACGCTCGACCCGATCACGCCCGATTCGTATTCGACGACCAAGTGGTACACCTTGTTGTCCGTAAGCGAAATCGGGGTCGTGAACGCCACAGTGTTCCAGTTTCCGCCGGTCACCAGTTGCCTCGACGCAGACGTCAACAACGCCAGGGGATACCCGTAACCATCGTCGCTGTAGATGCCGATTCGGTATGTCGCGCTCCCCGCGACCACGTCGGCGTAGATTCTGGCCTGGGTGACCACCCGGGTCCCCTGCTGGGTGAAGCGCACCACATACCGCCCGTCATTGGTCATCAAGACGTTGGACCAGACCACCCCGTCGGCGACGCTCCGGTTCCCGAATCCCCCGGTGGGCATGCTGACAGTGGCGGTGCGAGTGGGCGTGGGTGTCGGGGTGATCATCGGCGTGTGGGTGCGCGTCCGGGTGTAGGTAGGGGTATGGGTGCGCGTGGGGGTTAGGGTCCCGGTGCGTGTGATCGTGGAGGTCATCGTGGAAGTGGGAAGCGGCTCGAGGAACTCGAACGCCAGATCCCTTCCCGGATAAAACGTGTAGCCCGATCCATCCGGGGTATAGATGAAACTGTCGAGAACACCGCCATAGGTCAAGTTGCCGAGGACAGGGGTGTTATTCCAAGCGTCGCCACCGGATAACCGGTACCGCGGACCGGACGCGATCCCCGCGTTCGTGTTGAATTCCAGGTAATAGGTGGCCCCCGCGGCTAAGGTCAGGTGGGTGCCCAGCGAGAAGGTTCTCCACTCGTAGGAGGTTGTCAAGGCGTTCGCGGGCGCCGCGACACCGAAAGCCACCGTGGAGGGCCCCGCCAGCGCCTTGATTTGGAATCTCAAATCCGTCGACAAGGTACCCTCTTGGAGGGCCCGGATGGTCAATCGATCCGCGGTGATATTCTCCGACGGCACGATTCGTTGGCACGCCCAATGGTTCTGGTACACGTCGAAAAACGGGTCCAAGTCGTCCGCGTAAGGCTGTCCGAAATTCAAGGTCGCCGCGCTGAATAGAACCGCGAAGACCGGGGTCAAATCCCGGTTGATCCAGTTATTCCCGCTGTCGGTCGACGTCAGGACGCCCAATTGCGTGTCGACCACCCCTCCGGTCTTGGGCAGAAAAAGCTGGGGCGGCTCCGACGGCCGCTTATGGGCCCCGAAAGACCGATTGGCGGTGCCGCTCGCGTTGGGGGCGTGAATGAGAAGATGATAGGTCAAACCCGCTTGGATATTGGCCGAAGCCTGGATGTAATACCATTGTTTCGATGTCGTGGTGAAATCGTACGTCGTCGACCAAACAACGCCGGCCCCGGGCGTCCCGGGTAATATCGTGCTGTCTTGCCTCAACTCCAACGTGAAGATCCCGGGCGCGTTGCTGACGGCGGGGGAATAAACCGCGATAGAGACGGCGGTTCCCGTGGAGGGCGCGGTGAACCGGTAATCCAACCAGGTCGTCGGCGAGTTGATCAATATGGGGTTCGGGGCCTCATCGACATGCACATTTCGAAGCGTGGCGGATTGGAGAAACGCCGGGGCGAAAAGGAAAACCGCGAAAACCCAGAAGCGTCTACCCATGGCCCACCGCCACCCCCTCATAGGAAAATACGATCGGAAAGGAGGGGCGGAAAATACCGCGTTTGAAGGAACTTGGTTTTTACCAGCCATAATGCCCAAGTTTACCGTCCAACCGCGCCAGCGTCAAACAACCCACTTTAAATAAAGAATCGGCCACGCGATAGCGCCCCAATAGGGGTGATTCGGCCCCCAAATCAGCGCTCTCCAACCCGCCGGGTTCAGGCCCTTGGGCGGAAATTCCATGCCCGATCGGGAGCGCCTTCGGGTTATTTGACTTTCAACCTTCGGACGACCCGCCAGGACCCCTCCGTTTTGGAAAGCTTGAAGCCAAGGCGTTGGGGCTCTCCCCCATTCTTCGTGAGGGTGTAAAACACCGAGGCCTCCTTGCCGTTGATGACCAACCCGGTCGATTCGGCGGTCAATCCCGCCGATGGGGTGTTCCCTTTCGGCTCGGGTCCGGCCAACTGGCGGTACCATTTGGTCCACTCGAAGCGCGCGGGCGAAGTGTCGTCGAAGTACCGCAAGGTGCCGTAGACGGCCCCGCTTTCCAGCGCGGCGATGAAAGCCTTGTTGAACTGGGTCAACTCGTATTGTTCCAGCGAGATCCCACGCGGCCCGACGGGACGGTACCACTTGGCCGCAAGAAGCGTTTCCCGGGTCAGGGTGACTCGTTCCTCGCCCGCGGACCCCTTCGCGGCCGAGAGCGGGGTTTGGGTCCTCACCCAAAGGATGTAATCCTTTTTGGGCAACGCGCACGCCCAAACGCGCCATTCCCGCTTATCCGGGTCCTTGAGATCGTATGGAACCATGGCCCATCGGCTCCCGTCCTTCTCCCAATGATCCGGTTTTCCTTCCAGGATGATCTTCCATCCAGCTTTCTCGAAAATGGGCCGAACGGCGGATCGCAAGTCGGAAACCCCGAACGGGCGGCCGGGCTCCCTCAACTGGGTCATGACCCGAAGGGTGATGTCCCGCTTGGTGTCCGTGATCCGCGCCCATTCGTCGAAATCCTCCGAGGTGATGTCGTCGGCGCTGGGCGCGTAGACGCCGAAGCCCTTGGGGATCGGAAAGGAAAAACCGTATTCCGCCTGGACATACCAGCCCCGGCTCGCCCCGGATTCGCCCACGGGAGGCAACGGGAGGGATACTTCCGGCGGCGGCGCCTTGCGGCACCCGCTGAACAGAATCATCCCCATGACGAGAAGGACCAGCGGAAGGGATTTGGTTTTCATTCTCAATTTCCGATTCTCGATTTTCAGGCCTTACGGCACCGGCACCTTGTTGAGGATCCGCCGGATCACCTCCTCGGCGGGAACGTCCTGGGCCTCGGCCTCGTAGGACAGGATGATCCTATGTCGAAGCACGTCGGCCGCCAAGGCTTTCACGTCCTCGGGAACGGCGTAACCACGCCCGTCGAGGAAAGCCCGCGCCTTGGCCGCGGCGGCCATCGCGATGGAAGCCCGGGGACTGGCGCCGTACTCCAAAAGCGGCCTCAATTCAGGGAGTCCGAACTTTTCCGGGTTCCGCGTCGCGGCCGAAAGCCCCACAATATAATCCTTGAGGGCCTCGCTCACATGCACGTCCTCCACGCATTTCTGCGCGCGGATGATCGCGGCGCCGGTGAGAACCTCCTTCACCGCCTCGAGCTTTCCCCCGGTGTTGCGGACGATGATCTCCTTCTCCTCCTCCGCGTCGGGATAACCCACCAAAACCTTCATGAAAAACCGGTCCACCTGGGCCTCG
>CAZSKE010000205.1:0-4970 GCA_964607325.1 uncultured bacterium
CTCGGGTTGGACCAGCATGTCGTTGGGGATCTCCAGGTACCCGAGTTCCCGGGCCACCTGGGTGTTGCGAACCATGGATCGGCCCATGATGCACACCTTCCGGTTCACTTTCCGGGCGGAATCCACCACTTGCTGGACGCGGTGCATGTTCGACGCGAAACAAGCCACGAAGATCCGCTTACCGGCCTTGGGGAAGATCTTGTCGAACTCCTCCCCCACCACCTTCTCCGACAGGGTGTAACCCTCGCGTTCCACATTGGTGGAATCGCTCATGAACATCAGAACGCCCTTACTGCCGTACGCCGCGAAGCGGTTGAGGTCCATGGGGATGCCGTCGATAGGCGTGGCGTCGATCTTGAAGTCCCCGGTGTGCACCACCACGCCCGCCGGCGTCGTGATGGCCAATCCGCAGCCGTCCACGATGGAGTGATTCACGCGCAGAAACTCGACGTGGAAGGGACCGATGTCGATCGGCACTTTGGGATCCACCACCCGCAGGTCGGGCGGTTGGGGGGGCTGGACTTCCACGAGCTTCGCGCGCACGAAACCCATGGTGAGCGGGGTGCCGTACACCGGCACGTTGTACTTCTGGAGGAAGTAAGGGACGGCCCCGATATGATCCTCGTGGCCGTGCGTCAGCAGGATGGCCTGGAGAGCGCCCGGCTTGGCTTCCATATATTCGGTGAAATCCGGGATGATGTAGTCGATGCCCGGATGGCGCTCGTCAGGGAACATCAGCCCGCAATCGATCATGATGGACTTGCCGTCGTACTCGAGCAGGGCCATGTTCTTGCCGATTTCGCCCAGGCCGCCCAGCGGGACGAAGGATAGTGAAGGCACTTGCGTTTCTCCCTATGTATTAGTCGGTTGTGGGTTCACGGTTATTCGTCATGAGTTCGTTCGTTAAGTCGTTTGATATAACGAAACACCCACGACACATAACCACCTTCCCGAACCGGCCGACCGGAATTCTAACACCCTTCAGCGAAAAAACACCCGATGCCCCCCCGCCGGATATCAGCCTTTCCGCGGGAAAACCAGCCCCTCCCAATCGGGCTCGTCCAACCCCAAGGCCGCCAGAGTGGTCCTGAAGTCGGCCGGCGGCCTTGCCGTGAAGGTCATGTCCTTCTTGAGCGCGGGGTGCGTGAAGGAGAGCCGGAAGGCATGCAACATCTGACGGTCGACGATTTTCGTTTCGCCGCCGTACGCGGCGTCACCCAACATCGGATGACCGATAAAGGCCGCGTGGACCCGGATCTGGTGCGTTCGCCCCGTCTCGAGCTTGAAATGCACCAGACTGGCTTCTTGTCCCGCTTGCACGACGTGAAAATGGGTGACCGCGGGCTTGCCCGCCTCCGCCCGGACATCCATTCGCTGGCGGTTCCGGACGTCACGGCCCACGGGCGCGTCCACCGTTCCGCTCCCCTTCAAGCTTCCCGTCACGATCCCGGCGTACTCGCGGCTCATGGCGCGGCTCGTGATCTGACGCGTGAGTCCCTTGAAAGCCGGGCCCGTCTTGGCGAGCACCAACAATCCCGAGGTGTCCTTGTCCAGGCGATGCACCAGGCCCGGGCGTCGCTTGCCGCCGACGCCGTCGATGTCGGGACAATGGGCCAAAACGGCGTTCACCAGGGTGCCGTCGGGGTTGCCCGCGCCGGGGTGCACCACCATCCCCACGGGCTTGTGGATCACCAAGAGGTGTGAATCCTCGAACACGACTTCCAGGGGGATCTTCTGGGCGACCAGATGAGTGGGGGCGGGCTCGACGGGCTCCACCATGAGGACCTGACCGGCCTTGAGGATCAGGCTCGGCTTCAGGGGCTTGGAAGTCGTCAGGGCGCGGATACGCCCTTGCTCGACCAGTCCGCGGGCCTGGGTGCGTGACAGGTCCGGCAGACACGCGGACAGGAACAAGTCGAGTCTTCGACCCGCCCAATCCTCAGGCACCACGAGACGGACGGGCGGACCACCCATGGGATTGAGGTCCGGGACCTGCCTCGGGCTAGGGAAGGGGTTCCCCCTCGGGCGCCCGGCCCCGCATCTCGCGCAAAACGGCGTCCTGGGGAATCTTGACGATGACCATATAGGCCTGCCGAAGCTTCGTCGGGGTGTCGTCGTAAACGGCTTCGGGATACAGCCGTTTGATATCCTCCTGTTGTTGCTTCCAACGCCACACCGGGAACATGAGCAACACGTTCTTGCTCACGTTGTACCGCAGGGGCACCTTCAGCTCGTCGTCGCCTAAGATGGTCACCTTGGCCTTGTCGTGAAGCAGAAACTGCAAGTGCGCCAGGTAGCCCTCCCAATGGCAGATCATGTGGTAGGAGGGTGCTTCCTTCGCGAGGATCTTCGCGTATTCGGGCGCCGGAATGCTCATGGATTCCCAGCAGTCCTTATTGTCCCGGATGTCGTGGAAATACGCCTTGAAGTTCACCCCCGCGGCCACCACCAACCCGATCCCGAACGTCGCCAGAGCCACATGCTTGGCCTTGCGCGAGAACGGCGTGTGGAGATGGAACAGCCACTCGAGGCCCCGGGCCGCCAGGAAGAAATAGAACGGCGTGATGAGGAAAAACCTCTGGCCGTTGATGTAACCCGCCATGGGATTCTGCCCTTGGATCGCGAAAGCGTTGGCCGCCACGGCGAGGCAAAAGCCCGGCAAGGCCGCCCAGGTGGCGCGGCTTCGCAAGGCGGCGAGGGACAGCACCAGCCCGATGAGAATGAGACCCGCCGTCACGGGATCGGCCATCGCGTTGTTGGGAACGTTGAACCTCGGATCCGTCCCGTCGGTCACGCCCATGAAGGAGACCGTGGACCAACCATAGGTCCTGAAGATGAAGGAATAGTCCCCGGTCCGCTTCATCTCGTTGAAAATGCTCAATTCCTTGGATCGGCCGTAGAAATCCACGGGATTCTTCGACACCATCAGGATGAAGGGCGCGATCATCCAGGCGAAGAACAAGGCGCCGACCAGCAGACCGCGCCAACGACCCTTGAGCGAAAAACCCCGCACCAGGATCCACCAACCCAGCACCGACAGGAAAAGCATTCCGGGGATGAGCCGGCCCGAAATGTAGGTCATGACCGAGGCCGCGGCCGCCAAACCGAACAGGACCCACCGCCAACGATCGCCCTTCCGAAGAGCCGTTTCCAACAAGTAGAAGGCTATCACCTCGAACATCACCGTGACGCCGTCCGTGAAGGGGGAAAGGCTGTAATACAAGCTCCACCACCCCACGGTGAAGAGCCCCATGGCCGTGAGGGAGGCCGCCGGGGAAAAATACAACCGGGACCATCGATAGAAGAAGAAAAGCGCCAGCGACATCTCGGCCACCGACAGGGCGCGCGCCGAAGGCAGGTTGGCCCCGAACACCTTGAACCATCCCGCGATGATGAAATACGGCATCGAGGGGTTGGCCCACCATCCCACGCTCCAAGGCGAGTTGATCTCCCCTTTCAAGACCCGCAGGGCGTCCAACAGGTGGTTGGCCTCGTCGATCTGAAGACCGCTGAAATTGGACCCGATCAGCGAAAGGCGGAACAGCACGGCCGCCAGGAACAGCAGGGGAAACATCCACTTCTCGAGGCGCCGATCCTCCGAAAACCGCTCTTCCGGGTGAAAAAACCTCAAGGCCGCCAAGCAAGCCACCGCGATCGCGAGGAAAACAAACCCCATCTTGAAATTGTTTTGCGACATGAGCGCCGAGGCGAAAGCCGTCGGGATCAGGGCGGGCCACACCCAGAGAAAGCGGGCGGGTAGAGACGATCGGGCGGCCGCGCCCTTTTTCGGCTTGGGCGATTTTTTCGGTTTCGGGATTTCCGCCGGTTTCACGGCTTGGGTTTCCACCGCCTCAGGCTCGCTCAAGACTTTCGGAAGGGAGATCCACACCAGGACGAAGAAAGCGATGTTGAAGGGCAACCCGATCAGCCACCGCGTGTTGGATCCGTCCCAAAGCCAAGCTCCCACGGCGCCGCACGCGATTCCCAGGGGCAGGCGGAGGCGCTTGAGAACCCGCAAGGCTTTTCCCCCGGAGGCGGGCCGAGGGCCGTCCGGCGAACCCGGTTTCAAGCGGGCCAGGCGTGATTTCGAGGAGGAAGAGCGTGAATCAGCTCGTCGGGAAGGACGGCGGGCTTTCGCGAAAGCCGTCAGACGGGAAAAGAGGTCCCGTTCGGGGAGTTCCACCGCTTGAGCCGCGTTTTTCCGCGGGAAGGCTCTATAAACCCATAAGCCTAAAATCCCCGTCATGACCGTCAGAATGTAGGCCTCCATACCGTCCCTTCCGCTCAAGGAGATGTTTTAAAAGCCTCGTTAATATACCCCAGCCCCCCCGTCGAGGGAGTCAGGAAAAACGACGGCATTCGCCGTCATTCCGGATCGAAAAGAAGGGCTCGCTTATCGCCCTCCAACAGATCCCCGTCGTTTCCCGCCTCGATGTTCCCCGTCGGGAGAATCGCTCACTTGGGATGACGTTTGACGACGTCCGCCGCGGCCGGCGGGCGGGAAAGGATCTTCCGTCCCAGGAGCAGCCAACAAATGCCGCCCGCCACCAGGAACGCGCTCAAGGCTTGGGAAGGCGATAGGAAAACCCCGAGCGTGTGGACGCTTCCGTCCCGGCGCCAGAATTCCAAAACATATCGCAAACAACCGTACGAGACGCAATAAAGCGCCAGGGCGACGCCAGGCGCGCGGATGACGAAACGGCGAACGAGCAAAAGCAAGGCGAATAAAGCCAGGTCCCCGTACATTTCCCAAAGCTGGACCGGCAAGTGGGGCAAGCCGTCCCCGATCCCCTTGAAGACAACCCCGTGGGCCTGGTCCACCACGCCGGAGCAACAGCCCTCCAAATAGCATCCCACCCGCCCGAAAGCCTGCCCCAGAAGGATGTAAGGCGACGCCAGGTCGATGAAATACACCACGGGCCATCGGAACCGCCTCAGGACGTACCAAGCCGCCGCGATCGCGCCCACGA
>CAZSKE010000206.1:0-4962 GCA_964607325.1 uncultured bacterium
TCACCGGGAAACCACGCCGCTTGAGAAAGTCCCGGCTCTTACGTCCCACGGTTAGGAGGGTCACATCCTTGTTTTCCTTGAGATACGCCTGCGTCCGGCGGAGAACGTTGGCGTTGAAACTGCCGCAAAGCCCCCGGTCCGCCGTCACGACCAGAAGGGCCTTTTTTCCCTCCGGGTGCCGCGCGAAGAGCGGGTGCAAGGACCGGTCGATGCTGACTGAGAGATCGTGGATCACGTCTTCCAGGCGGAAAGCGTAAGGCCGCGCCCCCAGGATGCGTTCCTGGGCCTTTTTCATGCGGGCGGACGCCACGACCTTCATGGCCTGCGTGATCTTCCCGATGTTTTGGACGCTCTGAATGCGCCCTTTAATGGATCGAATGTTCGGCAAAGCTCAACCTCTTGGACCACCCCGCTCACCCAGTCGGACTTCGAGGGTCTTCCTGGCGCTTCTTTCATTTTCCCGGCCCGTCCGGCGATTCACACACGCTCCGGGCGGACTGAAAACGGGCGGCGGCCCCCTTTGTTATTTAAAATTCGCGGCGTATTCCTTGACGACCGAATCCAACTTGGCCTTGGTTTCATCGCTCAACAGTTTCTTTTCCCGGATGTCCTTCAGGAGGCCCGCGTGCTTGGACTTCAGCGCGGAAAGCAGGCCTTGTTCGAACGCCCGAACCCGGTCGAGCGGGACCAGATCCATGTACCCGTTGACTCCCGCGAAGATCGAGCACACCTGGTCTTCCATGGAATACGGGGTGTACTGGGGTTGTTTGAGCAGTTCCACCATGCGTTGGCCCCGGTTGAGCTGGGCCATGGACGCCTTGTCGAGCTCAGCGCCGAACTGCGCGAAAGCCGCCAACTCGTAGTACTGGGCCAGATCCAGCTTGAGACGCCCGGCCACCTGTTTGGTGGCTTTGGTCTGCGCGTTGCCACCGACGCGCGACACTGAAATTCCCACGTTGATCGCGGGGCGAATCCCGGAGTTGAAGAGGTTCGACTCCAGGAATATCTGCCCGTCGGTGATGGAAATGACGTTGGTGGGAATATAAGCCGTCACGTCGTTGGCCTGCGTCTCAATAATAGGCAACGCGGTCAAGGTTCCGCCGCCCAGCTTCTCGTTCAACTTGCAGGCGCGCTCCAAAAGACGGGAATGGAGGTAAAACACGTCACCGGGATACGCCTCGCGGCCAGGCGGACGGCGAAGGAGCAGTGACATCTCGCGATACGCGACCGCGTGTTTCGACAAGTCGTCGTAGATCACCAGGGCGTGCCCGCCGTTGTAGGTGAACTGCTCGGCCATGGCGCAACCGGAGTACGGCGCGATGTACTGGAGCGGCGCCGGTTCGGAAGCGGTCGCGGCCACCACGATGCAATAGTCCATGGCCCCGTGTTCCTCGAGGGTCTTGACCACGTTCACCACAGTGGAGCGCTTCTGCCCGATGGCCACGTACACACAGACGACGTCATGCCCCTTCTGATTGAGGATCGCGTCCACCGCCACGGCCGTCTTTCCGGTTTGGCGGTCCCCGATGATGAGTTCGCGCTGTCCTCGACCGATGGGGATCATGGCGTCGATGGCCTTGATCCCGGTCTGAATGGGTTCCTTGACGGGTTGGCGCTGAACCACGCCGGGAGCGCGAATTTCGATGCGCCGGGTGGCCTCGGACTTGACCGGCCCCTTGCCGTCGATGGGTTGTCCCAAAGGATCCACCACGCGACCCAGAAGCCCCTTGCCGGTCGGCACTTCCGCGATGCGCCCGGTCAAATGGACGGGATCGCCTTCCTTGACCTTCTCGGATTCGCCCAAAAGCACCGCGCCCACGATATCGGTTTCGAGGTTGAGGGCGATGCCGTACACGTCGTGCGGGAACTTGAGGAGCTCGCCCGCCATGGCCTTCTTGAGGCCGTAAACGGAAGCGACGCCGTCGCCCACTTTGATGACCTCGCCCACTTCGTTGAGCTCGGTTTCGGGCTTGAAGTCCGCGATTCGCGACTTCAGGATCTTCGTGATCTCATCGGCTTGAAGGTTTGCCACGGCTCAACTCCTTGGAACCTCGTCAATTTTGCCGCCAATGACAACGCGATCCGTCATTCCAGGGAGGCGTTCGCGACAGGGACCCCAAGGGTCGCCTTTGCGCGGATCCCACGCTTCGCCCAGGATGACATCTCTCGCCGTCATCCGCGTTCGTCTTTTTACCGGCGGCTCAACGCTTTCGGCTGTTTACGACAACAGCGACTGTTTCAGCCTTTCCAACTGACCCAAAACCGTCGCGTCCATTCTCTGATCACCCATGTACAGGATCATGCCGCCCACCAGATCCGGCCGAATTTCCTCGCGAAGGATGGCCTTCACGCCGAACGATTCCGCCACTTTTTTCACCAGCGCGTCCCGTTGCGTGGACGTCAGGGCGGCGGCGGAAACCACCCGCACCAGAGCCTGACCCCCGGAGGCGAGTTGAAGCTTTTCGAACTCGTCGACGACTTCCGTAAGGTGCTTGGCCCTTTTTTTCGAGATCATCAACCCCAAAAAGCGGCCCATCGCGGGCGTGGGTTTCTTCGGCAGGACGGCCTCCAGCGCTGATAACTTTTCGGCCGCGGCCAAACGGGGATGGCTCAGGAGCCGCTTCATTTCGGGTTGCGCGCTCAACAGGGCCTTGAGGGCTTGCAACTCTTTCCCCAGGGCTTCCACGGCCTTCTGTTCGAGCGCGGCCTCGAAAAGGGCTCGGGCGTATTTTTCAGCGATCAGGTTTTCCATCCGTCCCCAACCCTTTCCACCCATATCCCGCGGCGCCGCCCTCAACTCCCGCCTTCGTCTTCAGCGGCCTCCGGGGTTCTTTCCAACAGGAGCGACCGCCGAGGAAGGCCCGCCGGGCGTCGGGATAAACCCCGGGTCCGTCGTTCTCCCACGGGCTCAGTTCTTCTTCGCGGTCAGTTCCTTCAAGCTCTCGTCGATCAGCTTCTGCTGGGTTTTGGGGTCGATCTGACCACGGATGATCTTCTCGGCGATCGCCACGGCCAAAGAGCCCATTTCCTTCTGGATGGCTTTCACGGCGTCCTGCTTTTCCTGCTGTAACGCGGCGCGGGTGTCCACAAGGATTTTCTCCGCTTCCTTGCGCGCGACGGAAACGATCTCGGACTTCGTCTTGTCGGCCTCACCGCGAGCTTCCGCCAAGGTGGTTTGGACTTTCTGGTCCATTTCCCTCATTTTCTTCTCGAGGTCCGCTTTCAGGGCCTCCGCGTCTTTTTGGCTTTTGGCGGCTTGGTCGAGCTGACCGGCGATGCGCTTTTGGCGTTCGTTCATCCAACCGCGGAGATAGGGCATATAGATGAAATAGGCCAGCGCCAGCCCCAACGCGAAGGTGATGAGTTGGAGCAGGAAAATCGTCGAATTGAATTCCATGGTTCAAACCCTTTGTTTCCGGAGGCCGCCCGCTTGAAAAGCGGGCGGCCATTCCCGGACGTTCCTTTTCTCAGCCCTGGATCAGCTTGACCAGTTCCGGCGTCAGCGGATTGGCGAACAACAGGATGAGCGACACGACCAAGGCGTAAATGCAAAGGGATTCGATGAACGCCAGACCGATGATCATGTTGGTCTGGATCGCTCCCGCGGCCTCGGGCTGACGGGCGATGCCCTCCACCGCCTTGGCGACGGCGTTACCCTGTCCCAAACCACTGCCGATCGTCCCGATCCCGATGGCGAAGGCGGCCGCGATCACCGTGCAGGAGAAGAACAAGGCAAGATCCCGCGATCCGTGGGCCATGGGGGGCGGCGGAATGGCGGCCCCGGGCGGCACGCCGTGGGTGGCGGCGAACGTCAAGGCGGTGGCGCTCAACGACGCGGCGCCGGTCGCCAAGAATGCGAAAAGCTTCTTCATTTTCTGCTCCTTGAGACTGAATTTGACCCGGGGTTCGGCGGGGGCCGACCCTTGGGGGCCCCGCGAGGGGCACGTCTTTCTCAAAAGCCAGGAGGAATTCGAGCCGTGGAATCTTACGGCCGATAATTCCTTATTTCGAATTCCTCATCGCCGTTGGCCTAGGCCCGTCGCCAACCGCTAATGGCTCACGGCGCCTTCCAGGGATTTTTCTTCCGTTTCGTGCCCATGCTCTTCATGCTCGTGTTCCTGGATCGCCCCGCCGATATACACCATGGTCAGCAAGGTGAACACCAAGGCCTGCACGAAGGAGACGAAGATTCCCAGAACGACGATGAGCGCCCTCAACACGAAAGGCACCACAGCGAGGGCCTTGGTGAACGCCGAAATCGGCCAAAAGAGCACGATCAAGAGGACCAAGACGGCCAACAGTTTTTCCTTGGCCATGATGTTGCCGAAAAGACGCATCGTGAGCGAAAGCGGGCGGGCCAATTCGCCGATGAGGTGGATGATCGGCATCAAAACGAGCATGAACGCTTGGATGGCGCCCATCAGGATTTTCATGGGGAGGTTCGGGGGCGCCGGAAGAGGCGGCGGCATGAAATGGGCCAGGTAGTTTTTCAATCCCTTGACCTTGATGCCCCACACGTGGGTGGCCAGGAAAACCGTAAGCGCCAAAGTCACGTTCACATCCACGCGACTCGTGGCCGAGATCAGCCCAGGCACCAATCCCAACAGGTTGCAAAAGAATATGTAGAGGAAGAGGAAATTAAGCAAAGGCAGGAACGCGTCGGTATGCCGTCCCATCAAGGGCCGGGCCAAGCCCTCCAAGAACTCGATGACCATTTCGGAAAAATTCTGCGCTCCCGAAGGCACCCATTTCCGGGACCGGGCCAGGGTCCACAACAAGCAGACCAGCAGAAGAGAGAGAAACGCGCAAGTGGCGGGGTTGATGAGAACTTCCATTCCCAGGAATTTCTCTTTGTCCAAACCCATGAGGTCGAAAAGATACTTGAAACTCACGATCAGCGGGTTTTCCGCTGAATGCATCGTTGGACCGTGTTCAGATCCGTGCATGAAACTCTTCCGAAAA
>CAZSKE010000207.1:0-4864 GCA_964607325.1 uncultured bacterium
GTCCGCTCGGTATCGGTGTCCGCAATAACGCATCTTGGATATCTCCTTGGCCGACATATCCAAAATGAGGTCGTCAATCGAGACGCGGTTAAGCCAAGGTTCGCCGGGGTCGAGCCAAACATCCTCTTCCGATTCGAGCAGACCGTGAAACCTCGTGTCCGTGTCGCGCATCATTACCACGCCGCACCCAATGCAGAAAAACGCATCAAGAACGATTGCGCGAAAGGTCTGATCAAGTCCCATGTCCGAGATCAGCTTGTTCAGGGAAACCTCGAAACGCTTGGCAAACGGCCAGTTTTCAAACTTTGGAGTCGAAACGGATACCCTTGGGTTATTGGCCGCGAGGCATACCGTGTAAATTCTCGCCGTCTGATTGATGAGATTGACCAGAGTCTTATTGCGCGCCCCAGAGTCCGAATACCACGATCCGACGTAATCACGAATCAACTCCTTGCGCACTTTCCGAAACGGCTCAAGGGCCTCCCGGGATGTCTTGATCGCCTTAAACAGGCGTCCTCGTTGTGCTTGGTTGTTGAGGTCGATCATGGTTTGATGTGTTTGGGCTGGACCAAGAAATAAAAAAAGGCACCACAGTGTCACGGCACCGTGATGCCTTCAATCTCTTGGTCCCTGTCACTTCGGACCGGCCAGTCGCGGAAGTAACAGTCGCCCGAATGTATTGTTATTATTCGCTAATTCGACTCATTTTTCTTCCGTTTACTCCCTGGGGAACTAAAATCGAACTGATAGGTTGAATGGTAAAGTGACGCTGAACTTCCTCGGAAAACTGGTTAAATATCGCGTCGATTGCCTTGGGGGGAATCATGCGCATCGCAACCATTGGAGCGACCTGAAGCATGGTCATTGCTTCCGCGAGTTCGTGGGTCGTTATGTCAAGTTGGGGGACAAAGAGATAAATCCGCTTTTCGCCATTGATCGCCACGCGGATTCGTTTTGCGTTGGAGTCGGGCTGTGTCGATTGATTGTTCTCTGCAACCATTACCCTATTCTCTCAACAGGTCCTTTAGTGAAAATTGAGGTTCGTCTTTAGTCCACCTCTTTTTGCCGGAGTCTTCGCGTTGCTGTCTCCATAAGAAGCTACCATAAGGGGGATTTTCCGCCTCCTCGGGATCGTTGTCAAGTCCGGAAAATGGTCTATCCTTGCAACAGAGCGTCGCCACGCCAGCCGCAACGCACCTGTCGCCGTGTGCCTTTCCGTCCGTTCCACGCTGTTTTGACGGCCTATGGACGATCTTTCCCTTGTCCCATTCGTATTCGCCACACTCCCTTATTAAATCTTCAGAACGCGGTATAAACTCGCCGTTTTCCATCCCAATATCCATCGACTCGAAAAGCTCGCCCTTATCCTCATCGCTCCCGTTCCACCAACCGGCCTTTCTCGACTTCGCTCTCGATCCGACCTCTTCAACGTCCCGGTAGTACACGTTCGCGTAGTGGACCACTTCCAAGACTTCCTTGCCAAAAGTGGACCCCGTCGGTCCACTCGCCTCCCAGCCCAGATAGGCATTGTTCAACCATTTTGCAATCGCCACGTTCAAACGAGCAAACTTCGTCGCCTGCATGCCCTTGACCGCATATTCGAGAACCTGTTCGCCCGTCTGACGATTCACTCCGCACGAAACCGAATTACTCGAAAATTCGCCCGTTCCACCCGCCGAGATGTCGCAGCCAACCGCGTACTGGCCGGAGGGGGCCTTGTTGTCCACCCCCGGCTTAAACCACAATTTCAACGGACCCCCGTCCTGCTCGATCAGTCCGGTAACTTCCAGGGTCTCATTGTTGTAGATCAACTTGCCCTGCCAGACCGGCCGCTTGCAGCATTTTTCCTTCATCAAATCGAGCGTGTCTGTCGAGAAGACCTTACCCACCGCACCACGAGGGTTCCGGTCAAGCTCCTTGGCAATCGAACGCGGGGTGGCACCCTTCCGCAAACACCGAGCGTCATACCACGGAGATCGGGTGTGCCCCTCCATCTTGAACCCGCGCCGCTCCAACTTCTTCAATCGGTCGGCGTTCTCACGGGCATACTTCGTTACCGCCGCCTGTTCCGCCGGGTTGACCGCAACCGCAACTCCCTCCCTGATGACGTAGGCAAGTTTATTCTGTGTTGGATTGTCCTTCCAATCCAAAACCAAGTGGAGTCCTTCGTAGTCGTCGCTGGTTGCCGATTCAAAAAACATCCCGGAGTCGGCACCAAATGTCGAAACCAAAAAGATGCAGTTAGTCACGTCATGCAGTGAGTCCATGACGGCCTGGTCCTTGCCGCCCTTAATAAAATCCTCCGCGCCAATCTCATCGACACCAAACACGGTCTTTCTTCCACCACGCCCAACGTCCTGACCGGCCGCGTAGCCCACCATTACCGCACCATTCTCCGGATTCAGAATCGAATGGTCCGTTACCGATCGGTGCTTGTCGGAATCAAAACCCTTCGGAAGCATCCAAAAGGGGAGACGATTCAGCGACCAGTTTGTTTTCCACAACAAAGCGTCCGTGTCCGTCGAGGAATCGACCAACTTCTCGTTCCGAGTCACAAGGCCGGCGGAAAACATCGGGTCGCGTATCCATCGCCGATTGAAAAGATTCAAATAAATGTTCGTGCCGCCCTGTGCCCGGGACTTGTCAAGCAACACGTCGATGGGCATCTCCGCCCGCTCCGCATCGTCAATTGCCTGGTCCATCGCAATAATCACCGGGTCCTGGTGCGGCCAGGTCACAAACGGCTTGATCTTTACCACCGACCGCGGTTCCAGACACCAGCAGAGTCCATTGAACCAGAAAAGTACGTCGTCCATCGCCGCCTGATACACGGCAGAACGATACTCCATGTCCACCAACGCCAACTCCTGCATCCGTACTCGCCACTTGATATTCTCAAGAGGGTCTTTGGGAACCAGGTCAATGTATGGCGTTCTACGCACGCTGCTCCTTCCAGGAATCGCTTTTTAGAATCCCTTTCTTTGCATAGTGTTTAAAAACCATCGCCAACGCATCGCAGAGAGATTCGTTATGTAAAACACCTAAAAAGAATATACGGCTCGTTCCTCCGCCTCCACTGATACAAACTGGTATTTGATTGTACACAACCTTTTCGTAAGTAATGATTGGTTGCGGTACTTCAACATCTCTCCATAAGTTAATAGAGTTTATTTCTGGCTCAACGGGAGCGTGTATTGGCTTGAAATGGTCCATTGTTTGATATCTTCCATCAAGTGGACCGCCAACGAATAAAACACCATGTTCTTCTTGGTTCATTTCAGTCCTCTCTCGATTTAGTAATCGACCATCAGGAATACCATTTTTTTGCATGTTCAAATACTACTACTCCTTCTTCGTACCCGAGTTGCCGAAGTAATTGACACATTAACCTGTCTGCGGAGCTATGTGCCTTTTCTTCGTCGTATCCCTTTTCGTGAAAAATCGTCTTCATCTTCTTTAAAAACTCGGCGGAGGCCATTGCGTTGCCCTAACATAAATGGTCAACGAAGATCTTCATATTGGTTCTGATAATGCGTGCGTCGTTATGGTGTACGACTACCGCTGGCTCGCTAAATGAATAAAACTCAATGTTCGCCGAAGGACCAACAATTCGTTTAGCGCGTTCAACGTCACTGTAAATTGCCATAATAACGGCAACAGTTTCCGTCTTGCTCTGTTTGATAGCGGCCTGAAGCATCTGTGTTGTTCGGCCAAAGCCTCTTGGCTCAGATTGATCTGTTGTATCAGGCATGGTTATCCTTTCCTGTTTAGAATTAGTATCTGTTTGCTTTCTAAACGCCTCGTCCCAGTTCCGCTCAAACTCCTCCCTGCTCACCTGCATTGGTCGCCGCTTACTTCCCTTGCCGTTGCTCACACCACCTCCTCCATCCTCTTAATAATTCCCCGTATCTCTTCGATTGACCTACGCTCCTTCGCCACCAATTCACCCTCGCCCTCCACGCCAACCTTCTTCACCTTCGGTAATACGTCCTTGTAAAATGCCGCCCGGTTTAACATCGCCCACTCCAATAATCCCACCGCACCCATGCTCGGCGCCTTGCTCCTCGCCCTGCCTAACTTCAACCTGTCCCCACTCGCACTCCGCTCCACCGCCAGTATGTAATTCTGATGCACCCACTCAACCTCCTCCTCGTACTTCGCCGTCGCAGGCAACTCGCCCCAATCAGGAGGGATCCATACTCGGATCCCCCTCGGTGACTTCTCAGGTACAACCACCTCCACCACCCCACCCTTCACTTCAACAACAGGTGGCTCTCGACTAACCTCTATCTCCTCCTCACTCATCACAGGATAATTACGCTCCATCTCGTCCCACGCCGTCTTCACCGAATCGTCCGCACTCATCCCCTTCCGACGACACTCCTTCCTCACCTCCTCCTTGAATGCGTCCGCCTCCTTCCAACGACCCTCACGAGTCAACCGCTTCTGTAACTCCAACTTTCTCGCCTTGAATTCCTCGTCCGCATGTGACCTCTGGCGCATCTAAAATCCCTCCAATCTTTACCACAACGCATAATCCTTGCCAAAACTTACGTAAATTACCAAACTGTCAAATACCTTAAACAATTACCTAAGTTCACAACCAATTCTTGGATGGTGGCGAAGGGAGGTATCTAACGTCCCTATCGCGCACGAGGGTGGGGGTAGTGGTTCGATTTCCGTGGTGATAGGGGGCCCCGCTGCTCTTAAGGGAGACCCTTGTGACCGGCTGACCACACGATGAAATGTGGTGATCTACGCTAATCTGCTGCCGGCTGACCTTTGATCTACCATCAGCACTGACCACACGATGAAGTGATGAGGTCATTGAGGAGGTCAGATAGTGGATGAAGAAGAAGGTAAT
>CAZSKE010000208.1:0-3333 GCA_964607325.1 uncultured bacterium
AACACGGGTTACGGAAAAGTGGTCAACGCGCTTGTCACAAAAGTGAACGGCCTCCCCGTCAAGCACATGAGGGACCTGTTGGCGGCCCTGGACAAACCCGTCGGAAAGCATCACGTGATCGAACTCGAGGACCACGCCTGGTTCGGGACGTCGATCGTCCTGGACGCCGAGAAGGCCAAGGCGGCCACCCAGGAGATCATGGCCAGCCTCAAGATCCCGGTGGACCGTTCCGAGGACTTGAAGTAATCCCCCCATCTCCCGCCGCCGACCTGACCGTGGCCGCGACGATCCAACCGAGCGTCCGCTGTCATCCCGAGGAAGGCGCCGAGGCGACCGGACGAGCGATCTAAACCCCTCCGACCCAAAACGCGTCGAGCGGGCGCGTTTGGGGTTGGGAATTCTTATCGAGCATGGCCGAGGACCCATCCGGGTCGAGAAACGAGCCCCATGAAAACCACCAAGTTGTTCGCGGCCGTGTTCTTGTGCTTGGCGGTGGGGTGGTTGGGTTCGCTCGTCACCCGGCAGGCCATCCCCACCTGGTACGCGACCTTGTCGCGGCCTTCTTTCGCGCCGCCGAACTGGTTGTTCGCCCCGGTTTGGACCACGCTTTATGTCTTGATGGGTCTGGTGCTTTACCGGTTGTGGCAACTGGCGCCCCGGGGCAAGGCGCGAACCGAGGGTTTGCGGTGGTTTTTTCTTCAACTGGGCCTCAACGCGTTGTGGACGCCGATCTTTTTCGGCCTTCACGCCCTTTGGCCGGCCTTCGTTTGGATTTTGACCCTCCTCGTGGTTCTCGTGTTGACTCTTCGGTGTCTTTCGCGTTTCGATCGTTTGTCCGCCTGGCTTCTCGCGCCTTACCTGCTCTGGGTGGCTTTCGCCACCGCGTTGACCTTCGCGTACGCTTGGTTGAATTCCCAGTAATACATTTTTTCAGTGCCCCGCAAGAACACGTGACAGGGCGAACGGCCATTTCCGGCGAGGAGCGTCGATTCCCCGCGCGGATGGCTTCCACGTGACGCGGGGCCGGAACCCAGCCTTAAAAAAGTCCAAAAAAAGACTTGCCAACACCCGCCCGGAGGGATAGTATACGGGCGTATACCCATCTTAACGGAGGCTTCGTCATGGAAAAGACCCAAGAAAAGGCCCCGGCGGCGGCCGGGGAATCTAAAACCCTCTACGCGGAATCCATGCAATTGGGCAAGCGGGAATACCGGTTCGAGTATCGCGAATCGGCCAAGGGCAACCGCTTCCTGAGCGTCGCGGATTCCCACGAGCGCAATGGGAAGATGTCCAGGGATTCGATCCTGGTATTCGAGGACCAGATCCCGCAGTTCATGGAGGCGTTGCAAAAGGCCGTGGGTTTCGCCAAGAAAAAGTAAGGCGGGCCTTCGAGGCCGCGCCGCCCTCTTGGGGATCCTTCTGGATGTTTTCCGCCTCCCGTGCCCCGTATAATGGGCGCACGGGAGGTACTCGTGAAAAACCTATGGATCCTGTCATCCCTATTCGTGGCCCTGATCTGTTTATCGGCGTGCCCCGCGGCGGCAAGTGTGGAACCGCCCCGTCTTTCCGTCTTGCCCTGGAACGGCGCTCCCGCGGCCATTTCCCTGACCTTCGACGACGGAGACCCCAGCCACCTCGACACGGCGATTCCCGAATTGGACTCGCGGGACTGGAAAGCCACTTTTTTCCTCATCGCGAACAAAGTCGACCGCGTGGGCGAATGGAAGATGGTTTTCGCGAACGGCCATGAGCTCGGAAACCATTCTTTGGACCATGGACACGCGACGGGCTTGAGCTCGAAAGAGGAAAAAAACCAGGTGGTGGGCGCGCGCAATCGGCTCGCCCTGGCTTTCGGCGTTCCCGTGCGCGTTTTCGCCTATCCGTTCGTCGAGATCACTCCGGGATTGAAAAAACGGGTTGAGGAGACCCACCTGGGCGGCCGGGGCGGGTTCGGATCCACGTACTATTACCAGGCGGGGGACAACCCCGATTGGGCCAATCTGACGAGCCGAACCACGAAAACCGCCGACACGCCGGAAACCCACCGGGCTTGGCTG
Source organism: uncultured bacterium (assembly GCA_964607325.1). GTDB lineage: Bacteria > Oederibacteriota > Muellerivitia > Muellerivitales > Muellerivitaceae > CAZSKE01. Next base: position 2,058 of record CAZSKE010000208.1, read on the forward strand.
AAGGAAACGCTGGACGCCAAGGCCTGGACCCTCCTGATGATCCATGGGCTGGAAGGGACAAAGTGGGGATGGGAACCCATCTCGAAGGCCGCCTATACGGCGCTTCTGGACGGGATGGCCGAAGGCGGATTCTGGGTGGCGCCCATGGGCCAAGTGGCCGCTTATTGGCGGGCGCAAAAAATTCTGGAGGCGACCCCGCCGCGCGAAAAGGACGGCGCCGTTCTCTGGACCTGGAAAAAGGATCCCAAACTGCCGAAGCGTCTTGTCCTCAAGGCGCGGATCGAGACGCCCCCGGGCGAAAACCGCGCGTGGATCGTGACCCAGAAAAACAAACCGATTCAACCGGACGCCTCCGGTGTTTTCCCGATCCGGTGGGACGACGGTGAAGTGACTTTAACCCCCGAATGAGGTCCTCGCTTGATGACGACTAAAAACAACAAGTGGTCGACGGGCGGGGCGCGGGCTTTATTGAGAAAGGCCCGCCCGATCCTTCCGGTCGCGTTTCTTCTGGCGGCTTTCGGGTGCGGAGCCGACAAGCCCCTCGACAAGATCGTCTTCACCAGCATGCGCGTCGGCAACCCCGAGCTCTATATCATGAACGTGGATGGGACTGGCCAGACGCGGTTGACCGAATCGAGCGACTGGGAGGATTATCCCGCCTGGTCCCCCAACGGCAAAAAGATCGCCTACGTCGGCGTGCATGATCGCATGGTGGAAATCTATGTCATGGACCCCAACGGCCAAAACATCCGGCAACTCACCAAAAACAACGAGAGCGAGACCGAGCCGGCTTGGTCTCCCGACGGCAAGAAAATCGCCTGCACGCTGACCCGCGACATGACCTCGGACATCGTCGTCTTCAACAACGACGGGGGACGACCTGAACGGCTCACCGATGGCCCCGCCAAAAACATGTCCCCCACCTGGTCGCCCGACGGGAAATGGATCGCCTTCTGCAGTGATCGGGATGGAAACCAGGAAATCTACGTCGTGCCGTCCCAAGGCGGAACCCCGATCCGCTTGACCTCCAACAACGCGATGGATTATCACCCGTCCTGGTCACCTGACGGCTCCAAGATCGTTTTCGTGAGCACGCGCGACGGCAACCCGGAAATCTACCTGATGAATCCCGGCGGGACCGATCAGGTCCGTTTGACCGCCTATTGGGAAAACGACGACGCCCCGTCCTGGTCGCCCGACGGCGCGCGTATCGTGTACATGAGCGTCGTGGGACGGTCGCCCGAACTCTTCATCATGAACCGCGATGGGACGGGAA
>CAZSKE010000208.1:3343-4864 GCA_964607325.1 uncultured bacterium
GCGAGACGCGAATCGTTTGGCCGGAAACAAGGCTTTCGTTGTGACGCGCTTGAGCCTTGAGGAAAACCCTCTTTGGGGTTTCGTGGCCCGCGAGCCCACGGCTCGGGGGCGGGCGTGAAAAATATTGGGCGCCTCGCGAGGGGGCGAGCGCCGGCGCGGTGTTTTCAGGCTCGGCCGGGCGTGGGTGAGCGACCTTGATGGATCTGAAACTTTCCGGTTCCCGAACGACCCTTGCCGTGATCGCGCTTTGTTTGACTCAAGCCCTTTCCAGCGCCGCCGCCCCCGCCTCCTTCGATCGCATGCGTGCCCTTTACGATCGCAAGGATTACGCGGCTCTCGAGAAACTCTGCCGAAAAGAGCTCCAAAACAAAAAACTCGACCGTCGCGCGTCACTGGAGCCGTTGTATTTCCTGGCGGCCGGACGCGTCGCGCAAGGCGATTACCGTTCCGCGGTGCCTTGCCTGGTGGAATTCCGGGACGCGCACCTGGGCCTGGAAAAGGAGAAATCCAGGATCGGGGTGCCTTACAGCCTCCTCGAGGAACGTTTCAGGGATATGTACTTCGAGTTGGGGAAGCTTTTTTTCGAGAAACAAGATTTCAGGGAATCGCTCGCCTGGTTCAACAAGGCCGGGACGAGTCCCGCCTTGCTCGAGGATCCGGCCTATCATTACCGTATGGGAGTCTGTCTTCTGAACACGGGGGACTACCCGAAAGCCCGGGAGCATTTTCTGAGGGAAATGCGGCTCGACCCGGCCGAGCCGGGCCCCCTGTACAACATGGCCTGCGCGTACGCCCGCGAGGGCAACAAGCGCCAAGCCGTCCTGTGGCTCAAGAAGGCCGTGGACGCCAACCCGGATTTCGTGGATATCGCCCGAGCGGATAAGGATTTCGATAGCGTTCGCACCGACCGCGAATTTCCAGTCAAGATCCATTGATCCGGTAGGTTTGTCGTTATTTTTATCGGGATGAATATTCGGAAACAATTCCTATGGCAAATCCCTTATTAGTCGTTTAACCTTGTCTCGCATATTATCTCGCCACTCTCCCATCCACACCCATTTCCGGAGGCCTTCTTTGAAGCGCTCGATATTCCTCATGATGATTCTCGCTCTCATGACGGTTCCCTGGGCCTGCAAGAAAAGTTCAAGTCCCTCCAGCCCCAACCCGAGCCCGAATCCTCCCGTGGTCGTCAACACTCATACCCCCACCTTCACATCCATCGGGACGCCCACTTGCACCGATACTGAAACCGTCCCCGCCGTCGCCACGAACACCTCGACCCGGACCTCGAGCGTGACCTCCACGGCGACTCCCTCTGTTACATCGACGTGGTCCCCCACGGCCACGGTGACCACGACGCCCAGCCCGACGTATAGCGCGACAGCGGCTTTCACGTCGACCTTCACGCTTGCCTCGACCGGGACCTTTACCTTTTCCTTCACCACGACGGCGACTTTTTCGGGAACCCCCACCCACACCGCTACGAATACGGGAAGCCTAACGCCCACCCACACCACGAGC
>CAZSKE010000209.1:0-4863 GCA_964607325.1 uncultured bacterium
CTCCGTCGCCGTCCGGGGGACGGTCAAATGCGCCGACATGCCGTCCGGTTCCAGGTTGAGCATCTTCACCGTTTCGGGCGAGGTGGTTTTCCGAGGCATGGAGTTCGGCCACCGGGTGGAATGGGACGGCCGGACGAACAGTGGCAAGACGGTTTCCTCCGGCGTTTACTATTATCAGGTCGATCTCGGCGGCGTTTCTTGCGCCACGGGGGTTTTAGTGGTGGTTACGCACGCGGATTGAGGGACAGGGGCGACGTCGCCGCGCGTGTCGCCGGGCCCGAAAAGTGCGCGAAGCCTGAAAAACGGATTCAGGTCCTTCCATGCCCGTGTTTTCCCTCGCGGTGGATGGTTGAAATGAGTTGGTTTCGAGGTTTGGATAGAGGCTTTCACGCGTGGAATCCCCCGGAAGGCCGTTGGGATTGGGGCGGCTCACGGGGCTGATCTGTGTTATGTTTTGGCCCGAGCCTGGGTTGGAAAACGCGCTTGCGCGAGCTTTGAAATCAAAATCGCGTGGAGTTGAGGTTTCGGTGGGCCCTCGATTGCATCTTTATTACGGCGACGGCAAGGGCAAGACGACGGCCGCCCTCGGGTTGGCGGCGCGCGCCCTTGGCGCCGGCAAGAAGGTCGCCATCGTCCAGTTCGATAAGGACGGGACAAACTGTTCCGAAAGGAAAGCCCTCGAGGCCCAGCCAGGGCTGACTTTCCAGTCGTTTGGCCTCAACCGCGTCTTGGGTCCCGACGCCTTCCGGTTCAAGAACGAGCCGGGGGACTACGAGCAGGCCCGAAATGCCCTCACGAAAGCCAAGGAATGGATAGGATCGGGGGATGTCTTCCTGCTGGTGCTCGACGAGATCCTGGCGGCCGTCTCGTCCGAGCTCCTTCCGAGGGAGGACGTGAACGCGTTGCTGGATCTCTACGATAAGCGTCGGCGGTGCGAGTTGGTCTTGACGGGCCGGGAGGTTTGGCCCGAACTGGTGGCGCGCGCGGACCTGGTCACCGAGATGAAAAAAGTGAGGCATTACTTCGACCGGAAGGAACCTCCCCGAGAAGGAATCGAGTATTGAGAGCGTCCGAGCCCCGGATTTCATGAAAGAACCCTCGAAAGTCCAAATACGCGTTTCCGAGATTTTCGCCAGCCTCCAGGGGGAATCCTCCTGGGCGGGACGGCCTTGCGCCTTTATCCGCCTCGCGGGATGTCCCATGCGGTGCGTCTGGTGCGACACGGCCTACGCTTTTACCGGCGGCGAGGATTGGACCGTGGCGGACGCCGTCGAAAAAGTGAAGACCTACGGCTTGGGGCTGGTCGAGGTAACCGGCGGGGAGCCCCTGGCCCAGGACGGCTCGATCCTCTTGATGGAGGAACTCCTGAAAGCGGGTTTCGAGACGCTTCTCGAGACTTCCGGGGCCTTCGACATCGGTCCCGTCCCGAGCGGAGTCCATCGGATCGTGGACGTGAAGTGCCCCGGATCGGGCGAGGAAAAAAAGAACCGATGGGAAAACCTGGGACTCTTGACGGATCGAGACGAGGTGAAGTTCGTGGCGCGGGACCCGGCGGATTACGATTACGCGAAGGACGTGATCCGGCGTTATTCCCTCGAGAACCGTTGCGGAATTTTGCTCTCGCCGGTCGCGGGCGAAATGGATCCGGCTCTTCTGGCGGAGTGGATGCTGAGGGACCGTTTGAAGGCGCGTCTCAACCTGCAGGCGCACAAGGTCATCTGGCCTAGGGAAGTGAAAGGAAGATAAGGCGCTGTCGGCGGTCGGCTGTCAGCGGTCAGCTAGGGATTAGAAACGCACTAAAGGACGGACAACCCTTATTCGGAATCGACCACGATGAAGAAGAACGCTCATAAAGTGAACGCGAGAGAAAAGGCGGTTGTCCTGCTGTCCGGCGGACTTGATTCCACCACTTGTTTGGCCTTGGCAGCCCAAAAAAGATGGGATCTTTACGCCCTCACGATCCGCTATGGCCAGCGGCACGTGACGGAACTGGACGCGGCCCGGAAGATCGCCCGGGCCTACCAGGTCAAACGCCACGTCGTGTTGGACATCAACTTGGCGGCCTTCGGAGGATCGTCGTTGACGGACCGTTCGATGCCGGTGCCCAAGGGACGTTCCCAGCGGGCCATGGACCACGGCATCCCCTCCACCTACGTGCCCGCCCGCAACACGGTGTTCCTGTCGCTGGCCTTGTCCTGGGCGGAGGCGCTTGGGGCTAGGCATATCCTCATTGGGGTCAACGCGCTCGATTACAGCGGTTACCCGGACTGCAGGCCCGCTTTCATCCGGCAGTTCGCGCGGTTGGCGCGCCTGGCCACCCAGGGCGGCGCGGAGGGGACCTGGCGGCCGAGGATCCACACGCCGCTTCTCCATCTTTCGAAGGGGCGGATCGTGCGTTTGGGGCGCCTTCTGGGGGTGGATTTTTCGCTCACGCGTTCCTGTTACGACCCGAAACGACGCGGACGCCCTTGTGGACGCTGTGATTCCTGCTTGTTGCGCGCCAAGGGATTTCGCGAGGCGGGAGTCGACGACCCCCTGCTCCGGCGCAAAAAAAGTTCTTCGGCGCCCGACTAGAATTTTCCGCGGGAGGGGCACCAGGGCGCCAGGGCGCACACGCCGCACAGGGGTTTCCGCGCGTCGCACACCTTGCGGCCGTGCTGGATCAAGCGGTGCGAAAAAGTCACCCAGTCTTTCCTCGGAACGATCCGCATCAAATCCAGCTCGATCTTGACGGGGTCCTTCTCCCGGGTCAGCCCCAGACGCCCCGCCAACCGCGCCACGTGAGTGTCCACCGCGATCCCTTGGGGGGCTCCGTAGATCTCCCCCAAAACCACGTTGGCCGTCTTGCGCCCCACTCCCGGCACTTTCACGAACGCGTCGATGTCCTTGGGAATCTCGCCGCCGAAGTCCGAGAGCAGGGCCTTGGCGCATCCGACCAGGTTTTTAGCCTTGTGCCGGTAAAATCCGGTGGATTGGATGATTTTCTCCAGATCCGGCATACGGGCCTTGGCCATTTTTTGCGGCGTGGGGTATTTCTTCCATAATCCCGGCGCGACCTTGTTCACGCGCGCGTCGGTGCATTGGGCGGAGAGAATGACGGAGCACAGGAGCTGGAAAGGGGTCCGGTACCGGAGGAAACAGCGGGTCTCCGGATACAGACGCTTGAGCCGGGCGTGGAGGAGGGCGAAACGGCCGGCCCTCGCGCCGGGCGTCCGGAGAGGCGTCGGCGAGGAAGGACGGTCAGGGCTTTTTCGCAAGGAATTTCTCGAAAAGGGACAGGGCTTGCGCGCGATCGACGTAACCGACGATCTGAGCGGAGCGGGAAAGGTCGTGGGTCGTCAAGATCATCGTGGGAAAAGCCCCGATCTCGTACTTGGCTTGAAGCCGCTCCACGATGGGTTTGTTGCGTCCGTCCTCGCGGGAACGATCCATCACGCGAACCGGCACGAAGTTTTTGTTGATGTACCGCGCGGCTTTTGGGTCCTCGAAAAGCTCCCGGTGGAGCATTCGGCAGGGCGGGCACCAAGCCGCGGTGAAGTCGTACAGGATAGGTTTCTTGAGGCGTTTGGCCGTCGCGAGGGCTTTCTCGGGCGCGACCCAAATCACCCCGGGGGATCGCGCTTGGAGGGCGCCGTCCGGGCCCGTGGAGGCGTCTTCGGCTCGAGCGGTCGGGGCGCTTCCCAGGATCCCGAACGCCAGGAGGGCGGTGATAAACCAGCGGCTGTTTTTGGGACTCATCGGAGACTCCGGGTCGTGGCCCGCGGACGGGCGCTTGTTTCCCATGGATGGATTTATCTATAGTAGCACCCCATGTCCCTCATTGAAGTGGATCAACTCACCAAGATCTATAAGACCACCCGGAAACGGCCGGGCCTTTCCGGGGCCGTGAGGAGTCTTTTCTCGCGGGAGACCCTGGAAACGCGGGCCGTGGATGGCGTCTCCTTCTCAATCGCGGAAGGGGAACTGGTAGGTTTCCTGGGGCCCAACGGCGCCGGCAAGACCACCACCCTCAAGATGCTGTCCGGGATCCTGGAACCCACCTCGGGCTCCGCCCGGGTGCTCGGATTCACTCCCTGGGAAAGGAAAAACGACTATCGGCGTTCCTTCTCCTTGGTCATGGGCCAGAAGAACCAGCTTTGGTGGGACCTGCCGGCCCAGGAATCCCTCTATCTGAACAAGGAGATCTACGGGGTTTCCGACGCCGCCTACCGGGAAACCCTCGACGAGATGACGAGCCTATTGGGGGTGGGGAAGCTGTTGGGTGTCATGGTGCGGGAGCTTTCCCTGGGGGAACGCATGAAAATGGAGCTGATCGCGGCCCTCCTGCACCGCCCGCGAGTGCTTTTCCTCGACGAGCCCACCATCGGTCTCGATGTGGTGGCGCAGAAGAACATCCGGGAGTTCATCCGGGAGTACAACCGGCGCACGAAGACCACCATCCTGTTGACCAGCCACTACATGAACGATATCGAGGCGTTGTGCGATCGCGTCCTGATCATCAACCGCGGCCTCAAGCAGTTCGACGGGCCGCTGGAGGATATCGTGGGGAAGTTCTCGGCCACCAAGCTCATCTCGGCCGTGTTCGGGAACGCGGGCGCCCCGCGGGAGGCGTTGGAAAAAATGGGCGAACTGGTGGAGCACTCGAAAAACAAGGTGGTTCTCAAGGTGCCGCGCGAGGAAGTGGCGCGGGTCTCCAACGGGTTGATGAACGCGTACCCAGTGGACGATATCACCATCGAGGAAGTGCCGATCGAGGAAGTGATCGAGAAGGCGTTCGCCAGCGCCGTTGAGCCGTAAAGACGGCGGAGGGCGACGGGTGGTTCGCGCGGCCGGAAGCGATTCACGGACGAAAGGTGCGTTGAC
>CAZSKE010000210.1:0-4819 GCA_964607325.1 uncultured bacterium
GCCCAGGCGGTTCTCCCGATACCGGCGACGTTGGGCACCGCGAAAATCACGTGGAGGGACGCCATTCCGGCCGTGGCCGCCTATCTCGTGATCGCGGTCGCGTTCGTGGCGCTGGGTTGGGGAACGATCCGCGCCCAGAGGTGGGCGCGTCGTTTTGCGATGATCCTCGATTGGGGCTGGCTGATCGGGGGCGTCGCGGCGATGGTGTTTCTGGTTTTTTTCTTCCCGTCGATCCTGCGGAACGCCTCGGTGGAAAATCTCCAACCCGGACTTCAGACGTTCGTCATGGCGTTCACCTTCGCGGTCATGAGTGTCCTCTACATTCTTTTACCGGGCTTGTTCCTGTTCTTTTACCACCACGCCAAGACGCGCCAGGTTTTTGAGACGCTGGACCCGGCGCCGGATTGGTCGGATCGGTGTCCTCCGATGGTTTTGGCGTTGGTCTTGGTCCAGGTTTTAGGCGCCGCGGTTTACGCGGGCCTGATGCCGTTTTATCATTTTATTTTCCCGTTTTTCGGCGTGTTGTTGACCGGTTGGCGGGGAGCCGGCTTGTGTTTTCTCGTGGCCCTGGTCATGGCCGTGACCGCAAGGGGTTTATACCGGCTTCAACCATGGGCTTGGTTGGCGAGTTTGGGGGTCTGGATTTTCATCGGGCTTGCGTCGATCGTCACCTATGGATCCATCGAGATCGTGGAATTGTATCGGGCCATGGGTTATTCGTCGGAACAGCTGGAAATGTTACGCGGCGCTTCCGCTTTTACCGGCAGGAGCATGGTGTGGTTCACCACGGCCTTCATCGCGTTGTTGCTGATTCAATGGCTGTATGTCTGGCGCTACTTCTCGCCCGGCGCATCCGCGGTTTCCCCTCCCGACAAGTAACCGGACACGAAGACCAGGGCCGCGTTCTCGCTGGTCTCGCCCTCGTTGGATGCCCAGGATCCCGACGCCCCGGCCGCGTCCACGAAGCATTTGGCGGGAGGCGTCCCGAGCCGTTGGAGGCTCAGGAGCAGGGGATCGGCCCCCTCGGGGTGATTGTTGGGCCCGCCCGACGCCCAGCCGGGCAGGATTTTCCCCAGGGCCGCCATGGCCCAGTGGTAGGGATGCCGGACCGACCGTTCGCCATGGCCCGCCACGAAGGACAACCCCAGGCTGTTGACGCCCAGGATGTAGTTCGCCTGCCGCAGGGCTGTCACGAGGTATCGTTCCTCGCCGGTCAATAAGTGCGCCGCCAGCAGGCACGCCGCGCGGTGGAGCAGGTTCTCGTTCGATTCCCAGTAGTATTCCCCCCGCGAAAGAACCACGCGGTAGCCGTCGGCGTCGGACGCGGCCGCCTCGCGGTCGGACATCCTTTTCCACGCCTCCATCAGCGGGGACTTTTCCTCGTCCGTCGCCTTCGGGTTCGTCAGCATCGCCAGATACCCGAAGAACTGGGGCTGTAGCCAGCACACCGGCGCCAGTCGCGCGGGGCCCGCTTCTCGGCCGAACCGCTCGACCAGGGCCGGGTCACCCGTCAGGCGGGCCATCTCGCCGAGGGCCCAGATTTTTTCCTGGGAGGGGTCCGTGTCCGTGTACGCGGGATCCTTCTGCGTGACCTCGGGGTTCTTTTCGAGCCAGGCCCACGCGCGGCGGGCGGCGGCGGCGCACTTGTTCGCGAAGGCCGGGTCGGCCTTCCGGTACACGCGCGAGGCCTGGGCCGTGGCGCCAATGAAGTCCGCCGCGTCCAGGCTTCCGGCGCCGGTCGTGACGCGGGGATTGGGGTCGTTTTCCGGCAGGGTCCCGAAACAGAAGAGATTGTCGTTGTCCACCTTGTGCCGGACGCTCCCGTCGGCCTTCTGCATCTTCAGCATCCAGTCCAGTCCCCAACGGGCCTGGGCGAGGAGGTTCGCGGCGTCCGGCTCGGTCCCGCCCCTCAACTCGTGCAGCCACATCATCCAGGAGCAGGATATGGCCTCCTCGAGGAGGAACTTTCCGTAATCCTGGGCGTTATGCCACCCTCCGGTGAGGTCGGCCTTTTCCTTTGGGTTCTCCTTGGCGGGGGCGTCCTTCAAATGGCAGGCCGCGTGTCGGATTCCCGTCGAAGGATCGTCCACGGCCGCGCCACAGCGGATCAAGGCGAAGCATTTGAGCGCGTTGTCGTAAAGCGGGCGGTACACGTCCTCCCCGATGACAAAGGCCGCGGAAGTGCATCCGGTGGCCTCGACGCGAAACATGCCGGGCGTCTTGAAACCGCTGAAGTCGCCCCGGAGGACTTTTTCACCCGTCGTGGCGGTGGCGTCCACCTCGGGTCCTTCCACCTTTCCCGAATACACGGCCTCTCCACGGGCGTTCCGTACCCGAAAAGCCACGCCAGCCTTGACACCTTTCCGGACCGTCAGGATGAAGTATTTCTCCGAGCCGGGAAGGTATCCCTGCTGATTCACCTTGGGTTCCATCCGGATGGGGTTGGAGTCGATCGCGCCGGTGCGGGATTCCTTCTTCGCGTAGAACTCGACGTCGTCCAGGTCGATCCAGCCCTTGGCTCCGGCGCCCCCGCCGGTGCCCCATTGAACGCCCGTGGCTTCCGCTGGTTTCCAGGCATGGGGGTTCCCCCAGGTCTGGGTGAGGCTCGAAAAGGGCACCTCGATGAGGCGCCAGTCGAGACCCACCTGGATCGGAGCCGCGTAATGGTTGTACTCGGCGGCCGTGGCGGAGGTGGGGACGGAACAATTCCAGAGGCCCTCCCCACGGGCCTGGAAACGCACGCCTTCAAAACTTGAAAGGTCCCGGGCGGGAAAGGTGGCCAAGAGCCCGGCGAAGGGATAGGGGGCGCCGGGTTTCAGTTCATATTCCAGGCGGATCTTATGAGCGGATTGGAACCCTTCGGGCGCGTAGCGGAACCTCTGCGCTTCAGGTTCGGTGGTCGAGGCGGGATCGTGGAACACCACCCAAGGCCCGCCGAAGCGGTGGGTGGGGCCGGGTTCTTCCGCGTTGTCCACCAGGAGCGCGGATCGCGCGGCGGGGGACAGGAGGAAGACGAGCGCGAGCGCGACAAGGCGTTTCGGGTCGAAACGAGACATGGGCGATCTCCCGAGCAGGATGGCGCCTGGCGACGGGGCGCTATTGGCGGGCGTTGATTGGACGATGGAAAGAGCGCCAAGGGTCGAAACGGGTGTCGATTCACGGAAGCCCCGCCTCGAATAAGGCGGGGCTTCTATAGAAGAACCACGACGAGGATTTACATCGAAACACCGTAGGTCTCGGTAAAGGCCGCGCGCGCGTAGGATTCGGACGCGTAGGCGTATCCCTTGTCGCCCCAGCCGGTTCCCCAACTGTTGCGCACGATGAAGCGGCCGTCCGAGCGATAACCCACGAGCGCCACGGCGTGCCCGCCGCGCGTGGTGTCGGGCAGGTAGGTGTCCAGTAGTCCGTGGTTTCGGTTGGCGTCATCCCAGGTCGCGTCCACGTCCAACCGGGTCAGCAGGGGCCCCTTCGACGCCAGCCAGGCCTTCCAGCGGTCCGGTTGGGGGCCCAGGTTGAAATAACTGGCGATCTTGAACTGAGCCGCCGTGGCGTAGAAGGTTTCCGCCTCGTCCTGGTAAAGGCGGCCGGACGCGAAGGGAAGCACCGGGTCGGGCACCGCCCCGAACTTGCGGGCCACGTCGAGCGCCGCCTTCAGGCTGGTGCCGTCGCTTTCAATGAAGGCGGAAGGATAGGACGTGAAGACGTCGGTTTCCTTGGCCGCCATCCATTGGAAGCGCGTGGAAAGGCGCGTCGCCTTGCGAAGAAGCCCCTTTCTCGCGAAATGCCAACGCAGGACGCCGTCGGCTGACGCCCAGCCCACACACGAACCCGTGGAGCCCTGATCGCCAATGGTCCACCAGGCCGCGCGGAGATCCTTGGAAGGCGGAAGAACGGCCCGCGCCGACAGAAGCCCGGCTTGAAGCGCGTGCTCGAAGCGCCAGTCGCGTTCAACGTCCCGCGACGGGAGGCAATTGAGGATTCTCTTGCGGCCCTTGTTTTTCGGCATGTGAGTTTTCTCCTTTGCGGTGTGGGATGCTTCATGGGCATTTTCGTATTGCGCTAGAATCTGTCAACGACTATTTTTAGGCAAACGCCCCGAAAGCTTTTTACGCCGGTTTCGAAACCGAGTTCATCCCGCGAGGATGCGCCGGGGTCCTCATTCCGGTAAAACGGCGTGACCCTTGTGAGCTTCGGGGTTCAAGGACCGAAGGGCTTGGTTTTCGGGGTTTTGCGGTCGTATTCGGACCATGCCGCGCTCAAGAAATGGATATCCCGATGGGGAAGTTGAATTAACCTGAGGGGACCCTAGGCCTTCGGGAGGCTCCCATGCAGGACTTCAGTTACCACCGTCGCACCCGGATCCATTTCGGGCGAAACGCCCTCGACAAGCTTCCGGAGGAATTGACCCGGTTCGGGCCCAAGGTTTTGCTGGTGACCGGCGGAAAAAGCGCGCGGGCCTCGGGGTTAACCGACCGGGTCAAGGGCGCCTTGGACAAGGCGGGGAAAACCGTTTTTGAAGTGACCGGGGTCAAGCCCAACCCCCGCGTGGATCTCGTGCGTCAAGGCGTGGAAATTTGCAAGCGGGAGAAGATCGACCTCGTGATGGGATTGGGGGGCGGCAGTACGGTGGATTCGGCCAAGGGCATGGCGGCCGGCGCACGGTACCCCGGGGACGTCTGGGATCTTTACCAATACAAGGCGCCTTGTGAGGACGCCCTGCCCGTCGGATGCGTCCTGACCCTGGCGGCCACCGGCACCGAGATGAATGGCAATTCCGTCGTCACCAATCCGGAGACCGGCGAAAAGTTCGGACTGGTCA
>CAZSKE010000211.1:0-2717 GCA_964607325.1 uncultured bacterium
ACAAGGATTGGATCCTTCGCCCCGACATCCTGGAAAAGGTCCGCCAGTCCGGCATCCGGGTCTGGCGCTGGCCGGGCGGCAGTTCCTCGGACCATTATTTCTGGGACGGGAATTACGCCGGGCATGAGAAGCAATCCGACGGCGACGACGCCACCCGTATGCACCAGCCTTGGGCGGTCTCGAACGACGATTTCATCGAGTTCTGCCGTCAAACCGGGTCCGAGGCCATTGTGACCGCCAATTATGGTGTCGCGCGCTACGGGTCCGTGAAGAAAGCCGCTGACTTGGCGGCCGGGTGGGTCCGGTATTTCCGCGAGAAGGGGTTCAAGGTCCGCTATTGGGAGATCGGCAACGAGAATTACGGCACTTGGGAGGAAGGCACCAAGATCGAGGGAAGGCCCGTTTTGTCGGGCGCGGAGTACGGGGAGGATTTCAAGAAAATCGCCAAGGCCATCCGCAAGGCGGACAAGGACGTGTTCATCGGGGCCGTGGCCGTGGATCTGGACAACGGCGAGGAGTGGACCGGTTACCGCTGGTGGATGAAAGGCTTGTTGCCGCGCGCGCAAAAGGCCGCGGACTTCCTGATCCTGCACCAGTATTTCATGTGGCCTTTCGACAGCAAGAACAACTACACGAACCCGACCTTCGAGACGTTGTTCGGAAACCTCCCCAAGCTGGGACAGGCCATGGACGCCGTGAAAACCATGACGCCCAAGTACGTCAAGAACGCCCAGCCCTTGCCCGTGGCGCTGACCGAATTCAACCTGATGAACGCCTCCCCGAAGGAAACGATCCAGTTGATGAACGGCCTCTTCACGGCCGAGGTGTTGGGCGAGCACATCCGGGCGGGCTATGTGGCCAGCAACCACTGGGATCTTCGCAACGGGTTGGACAAGAAGATGGGAGGGGACCACGCCCTGTTGGCGGTGGATGACCCCTCGGTGCCCGAAGGCACGCCTCGGCCGTCCTACTACGCTTACGTGTTGTACAAACACGCTTTCGGGGAACGCATGGTGGAGTCTTCTTCCTCCGATCCCCAGGTGAAGGTTTACGCCAGCGTGTTTTCCGATGGGGAACCCGGGATGATCCTGGTGAACGAGACGACCCGGCCCCGAACCGCCACGTTGAACCTGGCGGGCGTGACGCCGCAGGGCCGTTTCCAGGCCTATGTGCTGACGGGCAAGGGCTTGGGCGCCAAACAAGTGACCTATAATGGAGAACCGGGCCCGAAGGGGGGCGGAGGGCCGTTCCCGGTGGATTCGATCCCCCCTTATGACGGAAGCTTCAACCCCGAAAAACCCTTATCCCTCAACTTGCCCCCCTGTTCGGCGGTGGGATTGGTGATCTATTAATCGAGGGGATGCCTTCGTCGATTGAAACCTCCGCCGCCCTGGACGGGAGCCTCAGGGTGGCGGACCCCCGTCACCCCCAAGGAAACCATCGTGGGTTTTAAGACTCCGGGATAAAACGCCGTTTTGGATTTTGAGTTCGGGTCGAAAACAGCGCCAAAACGGGCCGTGTGGGAACAAATTTCCTCCTTTTTTTCATGATAATTAAAACCTTTTAGTGGTAATTTCTATTGATCGTTTACCCCTCCGGAGAAAAAGAAAGCACATGCGAACCACCGTGCCCGCAAACAGGATCTGTTTCTTGGCTCTCGCCTTCATCTTGGCCGCGGCGCCCTCCGGGGCCACGGTGGCCTTCTCCCGCCTCTTCAACAACAACATGATCCTCCAGCGCGAGGCGGCCGTGAAGGTTTGGGGCACCTCCGCTTACGCCGAGCCCGTCACGGTCACCTTCAACGGCCAGACGGTCACGACCTTTGGCGACGACATCGGCGCGTGGGCCGTCACCTTGACCTCCATGAGCGCGAACGCCGTCGGCCAGTCCCTGACCGCGGCGGGGCCTTCCAACACCGTGTCCCTCACCAATGTCTTGGTGGGCGACGTGTTTTTGTGTTCGGGCCAGTCCAACATGTGGCACCCCCTGTCCAACGCCCCCACCGGCACCGCGGACGCCCAAGCGGCCACCTTCACGAACATGCGCCTGGCGGACATCCCCCGCGACATCAAGGCGGACCCCGTCACGAACCTCGCCGCCAACGTGAATTGGTTCGCGGCGACCTCCGCCAACGTTTCCTCCCTGACGAGTTTTTCCGGGATGGCCTTCTACATGGGCCGGGACCTGTACCTGACCGAGAACGTCCCCATCGGACTGCTCCTTTCGGCGTACTGGGGCATGCCCGCGGAGGCGTTCATGAGCCGGGAAGGCATTTTGTCCGATCCGGCCATGGCCCTGGCGGCCGCCCCGCTCACCCCGGGCCCCATTTCCACCACGTACGCGGACGGGATGCCCACGGGCGTGTACAACGCCATGATCGCGCCCCTCGTGGGGTTCAACTTCCGGGCTCTTTGGTGGTGGCAGGGATGCGCGAACCAATCCAACGCGGATTACGGGGATTATCCCCACGGCTGGGTGCCGGGGTCCGAATACAGGACTCTCTTGCCGTCCATGATCAAGGACTGGCGCATGAAGTGGAAGAAGAACTTCCCGGTCTTCCTGGTGCAACTGCAGAACATCTCGGACCTGAACACGGACGGCACCTACAAGGCCTGGTCGGGCCCTTCCACCTGCATTTATGAGGTGGGACTGGCCGACGTGCGGTACGGGCAGCTCGAGACGCTGAAGGTGCCCTTGACCGGAATGAGCGTGAACTT
>CAZSKE010000211.1:2727-4814 GCA_964607325.1 uncultured bacterium
GACCTGAATTCCCAGGCCCTCAACCCCGACGCGAACTTGTCCTATCATCCGCCCGACAAATTGGATTTCGCGAACCGCCTACTGCCCTGGGTCCACCAGATGATCTACGGGGAAACCAACCCCACCACCTTCACGGGTCCGCTGTTCCAGTCCTACGAGTATTCGGGTTCCCAAGTGGTTTTGCATTTCTCGACTCCCCCCTACAACACGCCGGGCCTTTCCACCAGCAACGCGGCACCCGTGACGGGTTTCCAGATCGCCGCGTCGGGAAGCACGAACTTCCAATGGGCTCACGCGCAGATCTCTGGAAACGACGTGGTGGTCGACAACCCCTACGCGCCGGCGTCCGTCGTGATCCGTTACGCTTGGTCCCACAACCCGGTGGACGCGAACGGGCCGGTGGCCAACCTGTCCGACGCGGCCGGCTACCTGGCCTCGCCGTTCAAGACCGCCGATGTCTCGGACATGATCGTGACTTCGGGCGGCGTGACGGTGCCCGACATGAATTTGCCGCCCCTCGCGGCCGACCCGGTGACTTTCGGCGGAGTGGGGCTGGATGAGACGGGTTCCGTGACGTTCGTTGTCGCCAACGCCTCGACGGCGGGCGCTCCCCTGACCTTGACCGGCGGCGCCGGGAACCTTGTCCGGGTGACGGGCCCGGACGCCCTGCGATTCGCGGTCACCCAACCGTCGGGATATGTCCTCGCGCCCGGCGCGAGCGTCTCCTTCATCGCGCAATTCACCCCCGACGGGGAAGGAACGTACGAAGCCATCCTGCAGATCCCCTGCAACACGCCCTCCAAGACGCCGTACACCCTTTACCTGCGGGCCGACTGCGTCAACAAGTGGACCCCGACGACCACCCCGACCGGCACCTGGCTGACGTCGACCCCCACGCCCACCAAGACCCGCACCTTCACGGTCACGCGAACCTTCAGCCCCACCCTCTCCCCCACGCCCACCATCACCATGACCCAGACGGGCACTTGGATGACCCCCACCCCCACGATGACGCCGTTCCCCGACCCTTCCACGTATCCGTTCGAGACAGCGGTCATGGGTTGGACGAACGTCTGGGCGGATATCAAGGGAACCTCGGTTTCCACCGATCGCGCCTACCTGGGTAGCCATTCCCTGGCGGTCACGTACACCGGTTCGACCGGCGAGGGCGAGATCAGCGTGACGCCGCCGTCGATCACCAACATGAACGGCATGACGATCGTGGCTTACGTCTGGGCGCCTTCGGACATCCCGGCGGGAAGCACCGCGGACATCTTCATCAAGAGCGGATCGAGCGCTTGGTGCTGGCAGGCGGGAAGCCTGTTTACGTTGACCCCCGGCGCCTGGACCATGGTGACCATGAATCCCGCCACGGCGGCCGACGCGGGTTGCACCCGGAATCTCGCGGAAGTCATGTCGCTCGGCGTCCAGGTCATGACCCCTTCCACCTGGTCCGGCGTGATCTATATCGATTCGGTGAACGTGGCTCCGAGCGCCCCCACGGCCACGCCCACCGCCACCTTCACCGTCACGTCCACTCGCACCGGAACCATTATCCCGCCGACGCCCACGCCGACGTCGCCACCCGACACGTCCACCTATCCGTTCGAGACGGGAGCCATGAATTGGACCAAGATCGAGGGGGCCGTGACCGGTGCCTCGTCGTCCACGGATCGCGCTTACGCGGGAGGGCATTCCCTGGCGGTCACTTACACCACGTCGTCGAATGAGGGCGAGATCAGCGTGACGCCGCCGTCGATCACCAATATGAACGGCATGACGATCGTGGCTTACGTCTGGGCGCCTTCGGACATCCCGGCGGGAAGCACGGCGGACATTTTCATCAAGAGCAACACCGGCTGGTGTTGGCAGGCCGGGACCTTGTTCACCTTGACGCCCGGCGCCTGGACCACGGTGATCATGGACCCCGCCACGGCCGCGACCGCGAGTTGCACCAAGGATCTCACGTTGGTGCAGGAAGTCGGCGTGCAGATCATGACCTCGTCCGCTTGGTCGGGAACCCTCTACGTGGACGCGGTCAACATCGCCCCCGCGCGGCCCACCGCCACCCCCACTTTCACCCGGAC
>CAZSKE010000212.1:0-336 GCA_964607325.1 uncultured bacterium
ATTGGCGCGAAGGCTGGACGGCGTGTCGGGCGTGGGGGCCTTGGACGTCAACATCTCCTGTCCCAATGTGAAGGAAGGCGGCATCGAATTCGGGTCCTCGCCCGAGGGCGCCGCCCGAGTGGTCGCGGCCGTGCGAAAGGCCACAAGCCACACCTTGATCACCAAACTATCGCCCAACGCCGCCGACGTGCGGGTCGTCGCGCGAGCCTGCGTGGAAGCGGGCACCGACGCGCTTTCGGCCATCAACACCCTCGTGGGGATGGCGATCGACGCCAAAACCCGCCGTCCCATTCTGCGCAATGTGACCGGAGGCCTGTCGGGCCCCGCGGTGAAGCC
>CAZSKE010000212.1:346-4393 GCA_964607325.1 uncultured bacterium
GGTTGCGCGTGGTCTACCAGCTCGCCCAGGCTTTGAAGGTGCCCATCGTGGGCATGGGCGGTATCGTGACCGGCGAGGACGCCGCGGAATACCTCTTGGCCGGAGCGACCGCGGTGGCCGTGGGCACGGCGAACTACCTGGAACCTCGGGCGGCCCTGAAGGTCGTGGAGGGGCTGGAAGCCTTCCTGCGGGAGCAGGGCGTTTCCGACGTTCGAAAATGGGTGGGGGCCCTGGAGCGTTTCGAGTGAGAAAGGCGACGACCTTAGGGTGTTTGGCGGCGCTGGCGCTTCTCCTGCCCGCCTGCGCGCCGATACGGCAGAGGGTCGACGTCAGCCGCGGCGGGGTCGTGCGGAAGCCCGACAAGAAAACCGTGTCGTCCCGCCCCGCCCAACCGCCCCGCGCCCAGGATCAAGCCGCGCCGGGCTCGGAGCCTTGGTCGGGTGAGATGGAGGGTTTGGCGTCCTGGTACGGGGCCGATTTCAACGGTCGGTTGACGGCCAGCGGGGAAGTGTACGACATGTACGAAATGACCGCCGCGCACAAGACCTTGCCCCTGCAGACGTGGGTCAAGGTGCACAACCTGGAGAACGACAAAACCGCGCAGGTGCGGATCAACGACCGCGGCCCTTTCGTGGAAGGTCGTGTCATCGACCTGTCACGCAAGGCCGCGCGCGTCCTCGGCTTGAGGGACCAGGGGACGGCTCGCGTGCGGTTGGAGATCATCAAGTTGCCGAAACCCGGATTGTAATCCCGCGTCATGGAATGAGGAGATATGGAGACGTTTTCAAGCCGGCTGAAAGCGGCCGCGCGACAAACGGGCGGTTGCCTGTGCGTGGGGCTCGATGTGGATTTGGGGAAGCTCCCTTCGGGGGTCTCCCGGGACGCTCGTGGCGCCTTGTCCTTCTGCCGCGCCATCGTGGACGCCACGAAGGACCTGGCGGCGGCCTACAAACCCAACCTGGCTTTTTTCGAGACGCTCGGGCCCGCCGGATGGGAAGCCTTGGAATCCCTGCGACAGGCGATTCCGCCCACCTCTCTTTTCGTGGCGGACGCCAAACGTGGCGACATCGGAAACACTTCCCGAGCCTACGCCGAGGCTTTTTTCGGACGGATGAAATGCGACGCGCTCACGGTGGCGCCTTACATGGGCCGGGATTCCGTGGATCCTTTCCTGGCCTACGCGGGCACCTGCGTGTTCGTGCTTTGCCTCACCTCCAACCCCTCCGCGGCCGATTTCGAGACCCAAAAGCTTTCCGACAACACCCTGGTGTATGAGCGGGTGGCGCGCGTGGCCCTCGAATGGGGAAAGGGACGGCCGGGCGAGGTGGGGTTGGTGGTGGGAGCCACGCGTCCGGAACACTTGAAGGGCCTGCGAGCCATCGCCCCCGAGGCTCCTTTTTTGGTGCCGGGCGTGGGAGCCCAGGGAGGCGATCTGGAAACGGTCCTGAGGGATGGTCCCTCGAGCGACGGGAGCGGCTTGCTGGTGAACGCCTCCAGGAGTATTTTGTACGCCTCCCACGGGCCGGATTTCGCCGAGGCGGCCCGACGCGAGGCCGAGAAGATGGTAACGGCCATGAAGGCGATGCGGAATTAGGAACGCGGAATGAGGCCTTGGGTGAAAACCCGCCTCGTCCGTCATTCCGAGTGAAACGAGGAGCCGGGTTTCCGTTTAGTTAAAGTGGGTGTGGAAAGGCGATTTCGAATTCCACATGCCTCATTCTGCCGTCGGATGGATGCCAACATGGACCGCGAAGAAGTCCTCAAGATCTTTGAAGAATCAAAGGCCCTCCTCTCGGGCCATTTCCTCCTTTCCTCGGGCCGACACAGCGACCGTTATCTTCAATGCGCCCTGGTCCTGCAATACCCCTGGTACGCGGAGAAATTGTGCCGCGCCTTGGCGGAATTGGTGAAACCCCTGGGGGCGCAAGCCGTCGTGTCCCCCGCGTTGGGCGGGGTGGTGGTGGGCCAGGAACTGGCCCGGGCCCTGGGCGTTCGAGCCATATTCACCGAGCGTGGAAAGACGGATGACAAGATGGCGTTGAGGCGCGGGTTCGAGGTGGGCAAGGGCGAGAAGGTTTTCGCCGTGGAGGACGTGATCACGACGGGCAAGTCGGTCAAGGAAGCGATCGCCGTGACGCGGGCCTTGGGCGCCGAAGTGGTGGGAGTGGGAAGCTTGATGGACCGTTCCAACGGGCAGGCCGCGCGGGATTTTGACGTGCCTTTCAAGGCCCTGGTCAGCATGGAAGTCACGAGTTGGGAATCGTCGTCGTGCCCGCTTTGCGCGAAGGGCTTGCCGGTCGTCAAGCCTGGATCCCGGGCGAAGTTTTAAGGGCGCCGCCATGACCCCCCCGACTTCCCCGAAACCGGAGCCCTCCCCCGTCCGGCAGGTCTTGTTCGCCAACCTGATCTTTTACGCCTTTCTGGCCTTGGTGGCATTTTTCGGGTTTCTTGCCTGTGGGCGCGTTTGGGACGATGTTTTTTCCGATACCGTCCGGTTCCTTTTCCTGATCCTGGGAGGAGGGTTCACGCTCGTGTCGGTGTTGGACCTGCTTTACGAAAAAACCTACGGATCCTACGGGGAAAAGCGTCCATGAAAACCGCCATGAGGGTTTTGGCTCTTTTTCTTTCAGCGCTTCTCGCCTTGCCGCCCGCTTTGCTGGCCGCGACCGAGGGGCCGGAGGCCGCTCCCGCGGTGACGGAAAGTCAAACTGTCCCGGCGCCCGAGCTTCAAGTGGCGGTTCTCAAGAACCTCTCGAAGTTCAACCTGTTCGAGGCGACGCGATCCTTCGCGGAAATGAAGAAACCCACCGAGGGGGATGTCACCGACGCCTTGATCGCGGCGTACCCGATCGTGCGAACGATCGACGCCTCCGTCTTGAAACAAGACCCCGCGGGGCCCACGGCGGGGGATTGGGCCGCCTTGCTCGGGCTTGTGCGCGAGAAAAAGGAAGCGCTTCGGGCACGGGGCGTCTCGGCTTGGACCTACGAGAAAAAGCTGGAAAAGATCGTCGCGGCGCTTCCGGGAGAACCGGCGGCCCCCTCCGCGGCCGCGCCCGTCGCCCCGGCTCCCGCGGGCGCCAGCCTCGAGCAACTGGAGGCTGTTCGAGCCAAGCTCGACGCGCGTCTGGCCGAAATCTCCTCACGAATGGAATCCCTCCAGGCCCGGCTCGACGAGCGATCGGCCGAAACCGCCTCGGGCATGGAATCCGTCCGTAAGGACCTGGAGCTTCGCTCGCGGGACACCGAGGCTCTCAAGAAAAGCCTGGACGCCGAGCGGGCCGATCGTGTCGCGGAGCGCGCGGACCGCGTCGCGGAGCGGGAGTCGCTTCGCGAGGAAATCCGGTTGGTCAAGAGCCTGGTGGAATCGCTCAAGGCGGATCTGGCTGACACGGATAAACGCCTGGAAGCCGTGGGCCAGGAGGCGCAGGCCAAGACCATGACCGACAGCGAACTGCGCCAATCCTTGACCATCCTGCGCAAGGACCTGCGTGATAACGCGCAGGATGTCTCGGTGATGAAGCAGAAAATCGAGAAATTGATGGCCCCCGAAAAGCAGTACGCGCGGCCTTTGGACAAGGCCCTGGCCTCGAAGTGGATTCCCGGGGCCGCCCTGCTTCTTTCTATCGGCGCCGTGGTCCTGGTGGCTTCCCGAAAATAGGCTAGGGTCAGGGAACGCACCCACGGGACCCTCCGTTCGGGGTATGATTTATCAGGTTGTTCGACTTTTATTAAACAAAAGGTTCGGATCCGGTTATGAGCTTTCGTTTATTCGGCGGCTGTTCGACCCCTCGAACCCTTGTGAGCGCGTTGGCGTTTCTGGCTTGCTTGTTCCTGGCGCCTTCGGCGCGATCACAATTGGTGGTTCAAGAGTTGGGGACGGGGGATCCCGCCTCCCTGGTGACCGCGCTTTTGGGGCCGGGCGTTTCCGTGAGCAATATCATGTTCGCGGGAAACACTCGGGCGGCGGGGGTTTTCTCCGGGGGGGCCGGCATCATCGGGTTTCCCGATGGGATCATCCTGGGATCGGGGGCGGTCACCGGAGTGGTG
>CAZSKE010000212.1:4414-4778 GCA_964607325.1 uncultured bacterium
CGGGTTTTTCGGTGCCCCACGGAGGCGCCGGGGACGCGGATTTGACCATCCTGTCGGGGGGGGTCCAGACCCGCGACGCCGCCGTCCTGCAGTTCGACTTCGTGCCCGTGGAGAACCAAATCACCTTCCAATACGTCTTCTCGTCCGAGGAATACAACACCTACGTCATGTCGAGCTACAACGATGTTTTCGGGTTTTTCGTGAACGGCGTGCACGTGGCCCTGGTGCCGGGCTCCCTCACTTTCGTGACCATCAATTCGGTGAACCTCTGCCATAACGCGGAGTACTACATCAACAACACCACGGAAAGCTCCAACTACGGTTGTTTGACGACCGCGCCCTCGGCGATGCTGGACACCCAAAT
>CAZSKE010000213.1:0-4753 GCA_964607325.1 uncultured bacterium
CAACCCGTCCAGCCTATCGGTCCCGCTCAAGGTGGGTTTTCCGACGGTCTCATGTGGGGAATAATCCCATGACGGGGATTGATCCCACGGGATTGAGTGGAGCAGAGGGGTCCTGGGAAGCTGCGAGTGAAGATGAAAAAACACACGGACCTCTCGAAGTAATAAACTGTGAAATGGTCCCATTGGGCGAGGTGGGCCTTGAAGCGTTAAAACTCGCAAAGCAGTTGGCAAGTGAGGCTCAAATGTTTGAAAAGGGGCGTGTTATTTTCGGCCCGGGTGGAAAAGCTGCGCTTAAACAAGCAGAAAGATTGTCAGAGGAGTATGGCGGCAAGGCGTCAAATTGGGTGAAAAAAACATCGTCGAGTTTTTCAGATGGAGCTAAAGAGAAAACTCAATTTGAAACACATTGGTATGAAGACCTGGTGAGCGGTATTCGAAAAGAGTACAAAACGGTGCTAAAATACTTAAAGGGCATAAAAATTGATTTCTAGAAACCCACTTGAAATTTCAGCAATGAAACGAGAGGCAAAAGAAATAGCCTTAAGTATTTTATCCGGTACAGTGGGAATGTCTGAGGGAGCATTGAAAATCAGCTCGATATTAGTAGATCTCCAATTAGATAACGAGGACGATTATTTATTATTTAAAGGGTATGTATCTGAATGCGACGCCTTTCCGATGGGCAAACAAAGGAATCATTGGGATAAAGAAGCTTTGGAAAAGCTCGATCTCAAAAAAAATGATTTTGAAAATCACCACAAAAAAGATTTATTAGAGGTGTGTAATCTTTTGATACGAAATTTCTCAGATTAGTTTTAAGTGCGAAGGTAGTGTCGGGCGGGGAGGCGGGGCAACCGAAGTATAATCACTTGGTGACCTGGCGATACATGGCGTGACTTGGAAATGCGGGTTTGACTGAGGAGGGATCTATGAATGGACAGCACTTGGGTATTTAACGGAAAAGGG
Organism: uncultured bacterium; assembly: GCA_964607325.1. Lineage (GTDB taxonomy): Bacteria > Oederibacteriota > Muellerivitia > Muellerivitales > Muellerivitaceae > CAZSKE01. Next base: position 967 of record CAZSKE010000213.1, read on the forward strand.
TTTAACGCGCACATGAGGGTCTTCAATTTAATATTCTGCGAAATCGATAAAATCAGGCCTCATTGACTTAAATCCTGTTCCCTGGCATATTCAACCCCCTCATTTTCTGTTAGCCATGGACCCGTGGCGGGGTAGCTCAGTTGGTTAGAGCATGCGGCCCATACCCGCAGTGTCGGCGGTTCGAATCCGCCCCCCGCTACCAATTTCGGCCCTCGGCCGAAATTGGTGATCGATTCTCGATTGTCGATTTTCGGCTTTTATCGGCGAACTTGGCGGTTCAAAGATGGGCCATTTCAATTTGACCGATCCCCCTTTCAAAAACCGAAAACTCGTGGTCGGCGTTTCCGGCGGAGTGGATTCCACCGCGCTTCTCGTTATCTTGCGCGCCCATCCCTCCTTGGGTCCCCGGCGGCTTGTCGCCGCGCACGTCAACTACCGCCTCCGGGGCCGTGCCTCCGACGCCGACGAGTCGCACGTGCGGCGATTGTGCCGGGACCTGGGGGTGCCCCTGAAGGTGCTCCGGCTACCGAAACGATCCAAACCTGAATCCGCCCTCCAGGATTGGGCGCGGGAAATCCGCTATTCCTTCTTCGCGCGTCTTGCCAGTCGCTATCGGGCCTGGGGTTGCGCGGTGGCCCACCAGAGGGACGACCAGGCCGAAACCGTGTTGGATCGGCTTCTTCGAGGGTCGGGGCTCCGGGGCCTGTCTGCCATGCGTCCCGTTTCCGTGAGGAGCACTCCAAACGCGCTGAGGATTTGGCGACCCCTGCTCGACGCGCCTCGGAAGGATCTCGAGGCGTTCCTGAGACGCCGGGGAATCAAGTGGCGCACCGACGCCACGAACGGTGAGGGGAGCTACCGACGCAATCGCTTGAGGAACGACCTACTCCCGCTTCTACGGCGTCACAACCCACGGGTGGATGACGCCCTGGTCCGCCTGGCCGATACCGCCTCCGCCGAAGACCAACTGTTGGACGACTTGGCCCGGAGGGCTTTGAGGAACCTGGGAATCCGAAAGAGGAAGCGCGAAGCGTGGGCCGACGCGGACGCTTTCTGCGAACTGCCGCTCGCCTTGCGCAGGCGTTGCGTCCGAATCGTGGTCGAGGGGTTGAATCCGGAGACGCGTGGGCTTAGCTTGGAACGCATCGAGGACGTCCGGCGGGTGTGGGAAGGGAACCAAAAGGGCCCCGTGGATGTCGGATATGGATTGGCGGCTTCGCGTCAAAAAAAACGCTGCGGGCTGGTGTTCCGCCCCCGCCTTTCTTGAACCGCCCCGTTCACCAAGGGCGCCAAGCTTCATGGTTGTTTTAAACACCGTCCTTTCTTTGTGAGCTTCGTGAACGGAGTGATGAAAAGGTTTTATTGGGGTTTCCGAGTTGTTTTCGCGTTGTTTAGTCGGGCGCTGGTATGGCACCCCCGCCCCCGGACGGGTAAAATGACCCTTCGAACATTTGCGGGCCTTGAGGCCCACGATCGGACGATGCCTTGAACCAAACGTTTCGCACTATCGCGGCCTTCCTTCTGTTCTTCGTCTTGGTGATGTTCTTCCTGGCCCAGGCCAACAATCCCAAGGGCAAGCCCAACTCCTGGACCTATTCCCAATTCATGGCGGAAGTGGAATCCGGCAACGTCAAGGCTGTCACGATCAACGGCGAGGAGAAGGTTCTCCTGGGCGCGACCACCGACGGCAAGTCGTTCAAGGTCTTCCAACCCGAGGACGCGACCCTTTCCGCGCGGCTTCTGGAAAAGAAAGTGGAAGTGACGGCCCAGGAAATCAAGAAGCCTGGTTTGCTGGTCCAGTTTCTCTTCACCTACGCCCCCATCCTGCTCTTGATCGGCTTCTTCCTCTTCATGATGCGCCAGGCCCAGTCGGGCGCCGGAGGCGCCATCGCCTTCGGGAAAAGCCGGGCTCGGCTGGTGAACTCCGGCCAGCAGAAGGTCACCTTCGCCGACGTCGCGGGGGTCGAAGAGGCCAAGGTCGAGTTGATGGAAGTGGTGGATTATCTGAAGGACCCGAAAAAGTACCAGAGCCTGGGCGGCAAGGTGCCCAAGGGCGTTCTGCTCATGGGGCCCCCGGGTACCGGCAAGACTCTCCTGGCGAAAGCCGTGGCGGGCGAGGCCGGGGTGCCGTTTTTCTCGATTTCCGGCTCCGACTTCGTCGAGATGTTCGTGGGCGTGGGCGCTTCCCGGGTGCGCGATTTGTTCGAGCAAGGCAAGAAGCACGCGCCTTGCATCATCTTCATTGACGAGATTGACGCCGTGGGACGCCAGCGGGGAGCGGGACTGGGCGGAGGGCACGACGAGCGGGAGCAAACCCTCAACGCGCTTCTGGCCGAGATGGACGGGTTCAACACCAACACGGGTGTCATCCTCATCGCGGCTACCAACCGGATCGACGTGCTCGACCAAGCGCTTCTGCGGCCCGGCCGGTTCGACCGGCAGGTGTCCGTGGACCGGCCCGACTTGAACGGGAGGGAAGCCATCCTCAAGGTCCACTCCAAGGAAGTGAAGCTGGCTCCCCAGGTGGACTTGGGCGTCATCGCCCGGCGCACTCCGGGCTTTTCGGGCGCGGACCTGGCCAACCTCATCAATGAGGCCGCCCTGTTGGCGGCCCGCCGAAACAAGAAGGCCGTGGACCTGTCCGAGTTGGAGGAATCCATCGATCGGGTCATGGCGGGTCCCGAGCGTCGCACCCGGGTCATTTCCGACAAGGAAAAGATCGTGGTGGCGTACCACGAATCAGGCCACGCCATCGTCGCGCGCAAAACCAAGGGCTCACCTCCGGTGCACAAAGTGTCCATCATTCCGCGCGGCCATTCGGCCCTGGGTTACACCTTGCAGGTGCCGATCGAGGATCGCTTTCTGGCGGCCAAATCCGAGTTGTTGGGACAGATCACGACCCTCCTCGGGGGTCGGTCCGCCGAGGAACTCGTTTTCGGCGACGTCACCACGGGGGCCGGAAACGACCTGGAAAAAGCCACGGTCCTGGCCCACGCCATGGTGTGCGATTACGGTATGAGCGACAAGCTGGGCTCCACGGCTTTTGGGCACCAAAATGGCCAAGTGTTCATCGGCCGGGATTTCATGAAGGAAAAAAGCTATTCCGAGCGGACGGCCCAGTTGATCGACGAGGAAGTCAAACGCATCGTCTCGGAATCCCACGCCAAGGCTCGCGCCATCTTGAAGAAGAACCGCGGGATATTGAAAGCCATGGCGGAGGCTCTGTTGGAACGCGAAGTCATGGATGGGAGCGAGGTGGACTTGTTGATCTCGGGCAAGAAATTGCCGCCGATATCGCCAAAACCCAAGGCCGCCCAGGACCCTCCCGGGCCCGCCGCCAAGGAACCCGCCGCGACATCGGCGCCCTCCCTTCAACCCGCCACGGCGGCCGCCAGGCGCCCGGAGCGTTCTCGTGGATAAGAAGAGGATCGAAAAGGCGGTACGAGAGATCCTTTTGGCCGTCGGTGAGAACCCCAAACGCGAGGGCTTGAAGGACACGCCCGCCCGCGTGGCCCGCATGTACGAGGAAATTTTCGCGGGCGTGGGACAAGACCCCAAGGCCGTGATGCGGGTTTTCGAAACCGAGGGCCATGAGGACATGGTCATCCTTCGGGATATCCCCTTTTACTCGATGTGCGAGCACCATTTACTGCCGTTCTACGGCAAGGCCCACGTGGCGTATGTCCCTCACAAGGAGCGACTGGCGGGCCTGTCCAAACTCGCTCGAGTGGTGGAAACCATCGCGCGTCGTCCCCAACTCCAGGAGCGGATCACCACCGAAGTGGCG
>CAZSKE010000214.1:0-4745 GCA_964607325.1 uncultured bacterium
CCTCCGAATCCGCGCCCCGCAACCGGTTGAAGCCCACGCGGGCGGCGCGCTCGCGTTCCAGGGCCTGCTGGACCTCCAGCTCGCGCACACGCTTCATAGCCTTGGCTTGCAGGGCTTCCGAATCGTCCGCCAAACGCCGCCCCACGCGCCGTTGAGCCCAGGCCAACATTTTATCAGCGCGCTGGAGGGTGTCTTTCCGCAGAAGGACCTCCTCGCGCGCCAGCTTCAACCCCCAGTAGGCGTTTCGCGCCTGGTATAGGACGCTTTCCCGCTGATGCGCCGCGCCGAATTGGGCCTGCTCGATGGCAAACCGGCTTTTGTCCATCTGGGACCGGGTCTGCCTCCCCAGGAAATCCCGCCAAAGGGGCAACGTCACCGCCGCGCTGGGCCGCACTTGGTAAATCGGCTCGTTCGAGAGTAACGACGAGCCGTCCATCTGGGTGCGGCTCCACGCGTAGTCCAGGGACGTGATCGGGCCGTATTTCCATTTCTTGACCAGCCCCACCCCCACATCGTCGGTCAAGGAGCGATCGCCGTAGAACTCGCTCATCATCTGTTCGGCGCGGTCGTTGACACGCACCGCGTGAGCCACCACTTGAGGCGAATACAGGAGGTTGGTTTGCGATTTCTGCTTGGCCAATCCATCCACCGCGTAAGCCGCCGAACGGAAGGCGTAACCTTTGGACTGGACCTGTCCCAGATAGGCGTTCAGGGTCAGGGCGCCGACCTCCTGGGCGATCCCCGCCTCCCCCGCGTCGACCGGCGGGTTCGCCAGGGCTCCGCCCACGCCACAAAGCGCCAGGAAAAAGACAGCCATCAAACACCGCATGACATTTCCTTTCCATCTCCCGGGCCCTCGTCGAAGGACCTTGGATGAAGACTTCGAACGGCCGAAGTAACCGCCAAAGTGCGAATTTCCTTTTTCATACTTCCTTGAGGTTCCCGTAGATTCGGGCCAGCAGGCGGATGTAGGCCTCTTCGCTTCCGATCATGTCGTGAACCGGCCCCACCATCCGGACCTGCCATGTGTAATGAATCAACGCCGCCAGGAACTGGAAGAGAAGCCGTCGCATTTCTTGCGGCTTCAGGCGGTGTCCCACCATCGGCTCCACGATTTCCTTCACCAGGAACTCGTTCTGGCGTTTGAAGAACTTCTGGTAGAAATCCTTCATCCTCTGGTTGGAGGAAGTCTCGATCAGGAGAATCTTGAGGAAGTTGAGATGATCCGGCTTGGTCATGTTCTCGCAATGGTATTTCGCGAATTGGTACAACTTGTCTTCCAGGGTTTTGGCGGCCCGGATCCTCTCCAAAACCTTCAGATGGCTCTCATCGTTCTTGTGGGCCTCGATGATGCCGAAAAGCAGCGCTTCCTTGCTTTTAAAATAATGGTACAGGGTGGGCTTCTGGACTTTGCAGGCCGCGGCGAGGTCCGACATGCTGGTCTGGCCGAAACCCTTCTCGGCGAAGAGCTTCTGGGCCTGGGCCAGGATGCGGTACTTGTGTTCCTGATGCTTGAGCATATTGATGGTTTTAGCCATGCGCAATAAACTACCGACCGGTCGGTCTATTGTCAAGGGAGCCGAATCCATCCGGGGCCGGTCCCCCACGGAGCGGCTTCGCAAAAGGATTAATGACAAAACTTCTTTTTCGCGACGCCCCCTCCCCAAGTTTCCGGCGAATCACTTCAAAAACAGCGTTTCCGACAGGGGGATTCGCTAGTAAGATACGACCCCACATCCCCTGTTCGGCTTATCAGGAACGCGGGAGGTCCCCATGCGTGAGGGGACTTTTTTCCAATCGTCACGAATGCGGCCCACTTCGGGGGAACCATGAAAAAAGTTCTTGTCGTTCTCATCCTCTTGTTGCTCTTGTTCCTGGGATGGCTTGCCTGGCACTGCAAGGGCAATGTCGATTGCATGAAGGCCTTCTTTCAATCGGCCCCGACGGCCACGCCGACCGCGACCTTTTCCCCCACGGCCACGTTGAAGCCCGGCGCTCCTCCCCCGCCGCCGCCCACGCGCACGAAGACTCCCACGCCGACCCACACGCCGTCCTTCACGCCCAGCCCGTCCCTCAGCCCGACGCACACCCGCACCTTCACCCGCACCTTCACGAAAACCCACACGGCCACCTTCACCCACACCTTCACGCCCTCCAAGACCCTCACGCCCACCCACACGCACACCTTCACGCCCATCTGCACTTCCCGCCCCTCCTCAGCGCCCGTCAAGGAAGCCGAGCCTAACGAGAACGAGACGGAGGCCACCGCGCTGGGGGCGATTTCCGATGGAATGGACCTGTCCGCGTTGGGAATCGTCTCACGTATCGGGGCTTCCGGGGACCATGACGTCTACCGCGTGGATGGTGCGGGCTTCTACGCCCTGCTGGATTGCTTCACTTACGTCTCGGGTCCCCCGCAACCCGGCGACCAGGATTTTCGCCTGAACGCTTACGACATCCTTTTCCGTCCTATCTCGCTTCCCCCGGCCTCCCCGGGCCCGGTTCAGGTGGTCGATCTCCGTCAAGCGGTCGGGAAGACTTTTTACCTGGAAGTCGTGGCGGCCGGAGGGCGGCCCGGCCGGTACCGTTTGACCGTCAAAAAGTAACCTGATCGCCCGCGCGGAATCTTTCCGGCGCGCCGCGTTTTTTACACGAGGACATCCATGAAACTCCAAAACATCCCCCGCTTCGGCCCGGCGCTTCTGCTGGCGTGCCTGTGGCCCTTGGCCTCCGGGTGTTCCGTCAAGAAGATGGCCATCAACATGGTGGGCAACGCCATGGCCGAAAGCGGCGAAACCTTCTCCGCCGATGACGACCCGGAACTCGTGCGGGATGCCACCCCGTTCGCCTTGAAAATGATGGAGAGCCTGCTGGATTCCTCCCCCCGACACAAGGGTCTCCTGACCGCTTGTTGCAAGAACTTCACGATGTATTCCTACGCGTTTCTTCAGATGGAAGCCGAGTATTGTGAGGGGACGGATTACGCCAAATCCCGGTTGTTGAGGGAGCGCGCCGTGCGCATGTTCCGTCGGGCCGCCGATTATGGCGTGAGAAGCCTGGAGGCCCGATCCTCTGGTTTCGCGGAGACCATGAAAACCGATCCCGACAAGGCCCTGGCGGCCTTCAAAAAAAAGGATGTCGAAACCCTTTACTGGGCGGGAATGTCCCGGATGGCCTTGGTCAGCCTGGGCAAGGATGATCCGGCGGTTTTCGCGGATTTATCCAACGCCGAAAAGATCATGGCCCGCGCTTACGAGTTGGACCCGGATTGGGACAACGGATCCCTTCACGAGTTTTACTTGACCTACGACGGCGGGCGTCCCGAAGCCATGGGGGGCTCCGTGGTCCGGGCCCGCGAACAGTACCAGAAGGCGCTCGAACTCTCCGGCGGGAAAAAAGTCTCCACGTACCTCGCCCTGGCCGAGGGAATCTCCTTGAAATCGCAAAACCGCAAGGAATTCGACGATCTTGTCAATAAAGCCCTGTCGGTCGATGTGGATAACGACAAATCCCTCAAATTAGTGAACCGCGTTTACCGTCGCCGGGCCCTTTGGCTGAAGGAACAAGCCAAGGACTTGTTCGTCGAATAAGAGGGCGCCTCCGCGTCCGGTTGGATGGGCGCCCGTTGAGGGCCCAATTTCCCAGGAGTCGACACAACATGAAACGTTCACTTCTTCTCGCCGCCGTTCTCGCGATCAGTCTATCCACGATCGCGCAAGGAGCTCCCGCCCGACAGGCGGTTTTGAAGCTGGGAACCTTGGCGCCTTCGAACTCCACTTGGCACAACATTCTCAAGGACATGGGCGAAAAGTGGCGGGTGGCGCCTGGAGGAGGCGTTTCGCTTCGTCTTTACCCCGATGGCCAGCTGGGCGACGAGCCCGATATGGTGCGCAAGATGCGCGCGGGATCCATCCAAGGCGGAATCATCACGGTCGTGGGATTGTCCAACATCGACAAGTCCTCCATGTCCCTGGTCATGCCCATGATGTACCGCGATTACGCCGAACTCGACTATGTGCGGGAAAAGATGCGTTCCGACCTGGAGGCCAAGCTGGCCGCCAAGGGTTTCGTGGTGCTTTGCTGGGGCGACGCGGGTTGGGTTTACTTTTTCGGCAAGGAACCCATCCTCACCCCCACGGACCTCAAGAAGATGAAGTTCTTCGTCTGGGCGGGCGACAGCGATTCGGTGGATCTCTGGAAAGCCTCCGGGTTCCAACCCATCCCCTTGACGCCCGGGGAAATCCTCACGGGACTTCAGACCGGCATGATCAACACCTTCGACACAACCGCCATCTCGGCCCTTTCATTCCAGTGGTTCGCGCTCGCGCCCCATATGACCGACGTGAAATGGGCCCCCCTGATCGGCGCCACCGTCGTGACCAAGAAGGCTTGGAATTCCATTCCCGTGGCCGCCAGGGCGGCCGTGCGTAAAGCCGCCGAAGAGGCGGGAGAACAAATGCGCCAGGACATCCGCGCCAACGACGAGAAGGCCATCGGCATCATGAAGGAAAAAGGCTTGACCGTGCACCCGGTGTCGTCCGAACAATACGAGGAGTGGGCCCATTTCTTCGCCGAGGCCTATCCACGCATGATGGGCAAGATCGTTCCCGCCGATTCCTTCCAGAAGGCCAAGAAATTCCGGGACGAGTATCGTTCCAAGAACGGCAAAAACTAGCAGGACGTTGGGAGTGTTTCGTTAACTCCCAACCCACACCCCTAGCTTCCGGCTGAAACAACCCTTTTTG
>CAZSKE010000215.1:0-263 GCA_964607325.1 uncultured bacterium
ACTTGGACGTTGACACCGTCCTGGACGTCCACGAACACTTGGACATCCACGCCGACGTTTACACACACCTCGACCCACACCTTGACGCCTACCGGCACCTGGTCGTTGACTCCGGCGCCCACCGAAACCTTCACGGATACCGCGACCTTGACCCCGACGACGACGTGGACATGGACCGTGACGCCGATTCCCACCCGCACGCCTACGTCCACCCATACCCCGCGGGGGGCATGCGGGGCCGCGTCGGTTTCCCCGCCTTACCC
>CAZSKE010000215.1:273-4740 GCA_964607325.1 uncultured bacterium
AATCCGGTATCGGTTTCGGGAATATTGCGGATCAACTTGAAGTCGAACTGCGCGATGCGAGGAACCTGGTCGGTTTTCAGCGCGGCTTACCGCAAGGTGGCCTCGGGTGATATCGCGGTGGATGGAAATGCCGTTTGGGTATGGGATTTGAGGGATCTGAAGGGGAAGCGCCCGGCGCCGGGCATCTATCAGCTGGCCGTGCAGTTTGACGGCGATAAAACCATCATGCCGGTTGTTGTCCTACCGTGACGATTGTTTCCGAACGGGAACATGGCACCGGATGGGCGTAGTGTTCAAAAATTCACGCGGTCCTTCGACTAGGCTCAGGACAGGCCTCCCTTGAGTAGAAACTGAGCAGTCCGCCGATTCTCCTCCGGCGGATCACGCGACCGCCGGGTCGTGCCCTGTTGCGTACCTGAAGGGTTCTGCTTCAGGGGCTTCCCCTGGACATTTCCGATGCCCCTGGGTTCAAGTTGACTGGGAAGCTCCTAGGAAAATATGCCAATGCGGGGGCCGAATTGACTAATTGTAACTTAAAAGATACAATCTAAACACATGGAATCGATACCACGGGAATTGCTTTACTACCAAACGGCAGAAGGAAAAGCACCTTTTAGGGTTTGGTTTTGGGGCCTTCGTGACCCGGATGCACGGCAAAGAATAACAATCAGGTTAAACCGCCTGGCAATGGGTCTTTCGGGTGATTGGCGTTCTGTCCATGACGGGGTTTACGAACTCCGTGTGGATTATGGCCCTGGTTATCGGGTTTACTTCGCGCAAGACGGCGCGCGATTTGTTTTGTTGCTGATGGGGGGAGACAAAAGAACGCAAGCCCGGGACATACGGCAAGCTAAGAGGTACTGGAAAGATTACGGTGACCGCAAGGGGGGACAGAAATGAACAGGAAATTACCATCTTTCCGCGAAGATTTGATTGAGGCTCTCAAGGACCCGAGGGAACGCGCCGCATATCTGAACGCGGCCATTGAGGATGGGGATAACCGCGTCTTGCTTCAGGCATTCCGGGATATAGCGGAAGCATGTGGCGGGATCGGAAAATTGTCAGACCGCACCCGCTTGGCGCGTGAAAACCTTTACCGCGTTTTATCGAAACGAGGTAACCCTACCTTGGATACCCTCCAAAAGGTTTCGCATGAGTTGGGGGTTCGTTTGAACTTTCAACCGGAAGATCGAAAGGTTGCTGCCCATCGGTGACTGTGGAAAAGATAAAGAGTTTTCCATTGAGGAAACCCTAAAAACATAGAGCTGGTTGGTTTTTTGGCACATAGAAGTCATTGTGCTCGTGTTTAAGAAGTGTATTCTTGTTTGGCCTATACATATGACGGGGAATTAAAGCATGCCTGTAAAAGAATCTGAAACGATTTGTCTTTTTGGGATATTTATACAGACAGGACAATGCTTTTACGGTTTCACCTCAAACCAACCAGATCAAACGGTCGCGGAAAACCGGTTGATTTCGCTGCCGTTACGTCTTCTCCTTGTCGAACGCCCGCCTATAAACCCTTCCACTGATGGTACCAGGCGTTCAAAAGCGGCGTGAATTCAGCCGTGACCTTCTGGTTGCCTGCCGTACTCGGGTGGTCGTCCCCCGAGGGGTAATACAGTTCGTCGGGGTTGGAGGGGTCGGCGGGGGAAGACGTCACCACGTGCTCGATGACGCCTCCGTTTACCCGGTGATGGTTGTTGGGGTCCGTGAGGATGTTGTACATGTCGAAAACAAAGACATTTGAGCCGCTGTAGCCGGAAAGCCATCCGGCGACGGGGTCCTCGAGCCAGTTCGCCAGCTGGCGGGTGAGGGAAGGGGTGGGGATATTCACCATGGGCGGCGGGACGCAGAGAATGAACATCTTCTCCGGATGCGCTTGGAAGTACGGGAGCAGGGAATTGTAGAGGGCCTTCTCGTCGTCGATGGAAGCGCCCACATCGCTGTTGGGATAGCAGGACTTGAAAAGGATGACTTCGTTTTCTCCCCCGGGGTTGGTCACGGTGTTGGGGCTGTAACAAGCGGCGGCTGTTTCGGCGTAAACGTACGGCATCACGTTGCCGTTGAACCAATAGGGCCAATCGCCCGTGTCGGTGTGGTCGCCCATCACCGTGTATTGGGCGGGGGGCGAGGGAGGATCGGCCCATCCGTAATAGGCGTCGCTCACGTAGTAGTTGTTGGCGTTCAGCTGGGCGCCCAGGTTGCCGTTGCTCGTCGCGAGCCAGTTACACCCGCAACTGTGATGGAGGAAGATCAACCGCACGGTCGAAGAGGGCGGAGCGGTGTTCAAAGTACAGGTGCCGGTGCGCGTTGGGGTGGGGGATGACGTTATGGTTCCGGTGTTTGTCGAAGTTCGGGTGACGGAAGGGGTGGGCGTGAGCGTGCGGGTCCGCGTGTGGGTCGGGGTTCGGGTCAAAGTGGGTGTTTGGAAAGGGTCGGGGGTGGAAGTGCGAGTTAGGGTAGGTGCGGGCGCGTGTTGGGTGGGTGCTTCCGTACTTTGTTTTTTGCAGGCGAAAATTCCAAACGATAACAGCAAAGCCGTCAGGACCAAGGGGCGCAGGTGCATGGAACCCTCCCTGGGTCAAGGATACCTGGGAGAGTTATTTAGCGGAAGGGGCCGTTGTGGTGACGGGCAATCCGTCGTAACGGATCGTTTGATCGGGCTTTAGGTTAAAGGAGTAACCGACGGGACGATTCTTGTTCACGAAAACCACCTCGAAGGTCCGATCGCGCAACATCCCCGGATAGGTTCCTTTGCGCGCCCCCACCGTCAATTGCTTCGAGGCGTCGTTCCAGGTGAAAGGTATCTCCGCGTAATCGCCCTTCTCGTAGTTCGTGGACTCCCCGTCGTCCTCGTAAAGCGTGAAAGCCCCGTCCACGCCCTCGTAAACGAGCAAAGTCAGGGGGTCGGTGGGTTTTTCGCCGATCCACTGGCGATCCGGCCCGAACGGCAGGATGGAGCCCGCCCTTACATAAAGCGGGATCCGGTCGAAAGGCGCGGGGGCCTCGAACGCTTTTCCGGACCTCGCCGGTTGTCCCGTCCAGAAATCGTACCAGGACGCTTCCGCGGGCAGGTACACCGTCCTTCGGCGGGCCTTGTGCTTGACGACCGGGGCCACCAACAGGGCCTTGCCGAAAAGATACTCGTCCGTCAACCCCCGGGCCTTCGTGTCCGTCGGGAAATCCATCACGAGGGGCCGCAGGAAGGTTCCGCCCTCGCGCGTGACATCCCAGGCCATGGAATAAAGATAGGGAAACATCCGGTACCGCAGGCGGTCGAAAAAGGCCATGGACGCGTAGGTGGGGGAGCCCTCGCCCCCGAACTCCCATATCTCCCGCCGCCGCAGATCCCCGTGCAGTCGGAGGAGGGGACAGAAGGTGGAATACTGGAACCAGCGCGCGTTGAGCTCGCGCCATTCCTCCTCGTCCTGGGGCGCTGGATCTCGCGCGGTGAACCGGTCCGGGGGCCAGTACCCGCCCGAGTCGGTGTGCCAATAGGGGATGCCCGACAGGCTCATGTGGAGCCCGGCGGGGATCTGCTTGGCCAGGGCGGTCCAGGTGGAGCTGATGTCGCCGGACCAGGTGGCGCTGGCGTACCGCTGGAGCCCGGTGAAAGCGCAGCGCGTGAGGATGAAAACCCGTTTTTCGGGCGCCGAGCGCCTTTGGCCCTCGTAAACCCCGCGGCTGTTCATGGTGGGATAACCGAGAAGAAAGCGCCGGCCGGTTCCCAGCGCCGTCGGGTTCATGTGCTCCGCGACTTCGTCCCGGTCGGGCGGGGAAGAGGTCAGGTCGGGCTCCGTTCCGTCCATCCACCAGGCGTCCACGCCCTTGCGGAAAAGCTCCTTCTCGACCTGTTTCCAGAAAAGACGGCGGGCCTTCGGGTGGAAGGCGTCGTAAAACGCGAAGCGGTGACCCAGCCAGTCCTTGTTATCGTCACGCAATTGGCGCTTGTAAAGGTAACCCTTCTTCTTCATGCGCGCGAAATTTTCCGTGCCGGGGTAGAACTTGCCCCAGACCGAGACCATCAAATGGACGTTCAAGTCGTGGAGCGACTTGACCCATCCGGCCGGGTCTGGAAAACGGGCGGGGTCGAAACGGTGCGAACCCCAGGCGTCGGGGAGCCAGTACTGGTAATCCTGGACGATGTTGTCCAGGGGTAGCCCCAATCGCCTGTAGCGCGAGACCACGTCGAGGCTTTGTCGCGCGGTGAAGTACCGGTTGCGGGACTGCCACAGCCCGAAGGCCCAGGAGGGCATCAGGGGAGCCGCGCCGGTCAAGAAACGGTAACCCGCCACCACTTGATCTAGGTCCGGGCCGTAGACGAACGTGTAATCCACCCCGTCCCCCACCTCGGACCAAAGGGAGGTTTCCTCCCGCTCCGGGGGCTCCTTCCAGGAAAAATGGAAGGACGAGGCCTTGTGGGTGTCCCAGAGGATCCGAAGGGGAACACGACGGTCCGCCGAG
>CAZSKE010000216.1:0-4736 GCA_964607325.1 uncultured bacterium
GCGAGAAACGACCCTACATAGGTGGCCGCCGGAAGGGCCTCCGAGGACTGTCGAACCATAATCCCGCTCAGGGCTAAAAAAAAAGCGCCGGCCGCCAGACAGGCGAAAACCCATAGCGGCCAGCGCGTCGGTGTACCCGAGGGGGGCGTGGGCACGAGCCCTTCGGCCTTACAACTTGCCCAAATGGCGTAGAAGACCCTTCATCTTACGGCGATGCTTCTTCCGTTTGTGGGTCTTGATCTTGTGGCGGTGCCGTTTTTTCCCGCAGGGCATCGTTTCCTCCAGAGGGTTTCGAGATGACTTTAAGGGCCGAGTTATAGGCCCGGAGCGTTAAAAAGGCAATGAGGATTTCGTCTCCCCTCACCCTGAATTCGGCGTTCCGCGGTCCAAAGGCCCGCTTTGACCAAGAAAGGATTGGGGCACATCCAATTTACAGTAAAAACCAGCGCGTCGGTATCCAAATATTGGGCTTCTACCCCGGGGATGCTCCGGGAACCTCCATGCACTTCGCGGTTGCTTCCGCCACCAGGGTCCCGTTTTCCAAACGCGCTTCGGACGCCGTCAGGTGGATACGGCGTTTTTGGTCCACGGGCCAGGCCGCCAGAAGGATCCTCGCGCCGGTCGGGCAAGGCGCCTTGAGACGCACCGTGAACTCGACCGTAACGGCCTTGATCCCCTTCAACCAGTAAAGATTGACCATGACTTCGTCGAGCAATGTCCCGAGGATGCCCCCATGAACGACGTCGGCGAAACCCTGGAATTCCTTCGGGACCACCGCCTCCGACAGGAGCCGCTCCCCCTCCGCGCGGAACTTCATGTTCAATCCCAACGGGTTCTTCTCGCCACAACAAAGACAATACCGGTCGTCCTGAAAAGGGCTCGGATGGGGAACCGTCACGACCGCCCTCCGTTCAAAGCCCACCGAAGGGACGAGCCGAAAGGGGCGCGGCAAACACCCGTCTCACAAACGATGGCCGTGACAAGTTTCCCCGGGGTCACGTCGAAAGACGGGTTGGTGGCCGGAAAATCCGCTCGCGTCAAGGGCAGTCCACGGGGCGTGGTGACTTCCGCGGGGTCCCTTTGTTCAATCCGGATTTTCCCTCCGTGCGGCAATGTCAGGTCGAAGGTGGTGGTGGGAGCCACGACGTAGAAAGGAACGCGATGCGCCCGCGCCAGGACCGCCAGGGAGTACGTGCCGATCTTGTTGGCCGTGTCCCCGTTCGCCGCGATACGATCCGCCCCGGTGAGAACCGCGTCGACGCGCCCATCCGCCATGAGGGAAGCGGCCATGTTGTCCGTCAGGATGTGATAAGGCACGCCAGCGCAATGAAGCTCATAGGCGGTCAATCGAGCGCCCTGAAGGTATGGACGCGTCTCATCCACCCAAACATGGAGCCGGGGGTTTTTCCTGGCCGCGTGGAGAATGGCGGAAAGCGCCGTTCCCTCTCCGCCGGTGGCCAGCGCGCCGGTGTTGCAGTGGGTCAGGACGTTCCGGCACCGGACGAGACAGCGGGCGCCCGCCACTCCCATCCGTTCGCACAACCGCTCGTCCTCGCGATGGATCTCCCGAGCTTCCATTTCCAGCACGCCAGCGCGCAAGGCGGATTCCAAACCCCGGGTTTCCCGAAGCGCGCGCGTCATGCGGTCGAGAGCCCAAAACAAGTTGACGGCCGTGGGACGGGTGCGGCGGAGACGCTTCACCGCCCGCGAGACCGTATTCTCGAAAACGCCCGGAGAAGCCTTCCGCGCTTTCCGCCCCGCCAGGGCGACCCCGTATGCCGCCGTGATGCCGATGGCCGGCGCTCCGCGCACGGCCATCTCCTCGATGCCCCGGGCCACCCGCTCCACATCGCCGCACTTCCACCAAACTTCCTTGAACGGCAAAAGCCGTTGATCGATCAAAAAAACGGATTTTCCATCCCACCTCACGGCGCGCAGGGGCTTGGGCACCTAACATCCTTTCCGGGCGAGTAAGATGCGGCTTATTTCGATTCCAGCGCGATGATGACTTCCTTCATGAGGGTGGTGAGTTTGGGCTCGGCCGTCATGGCGTTCTTGATGATTTTCTGGATGTCGGCTGGCTCCAGGGTGTCCGCCACGCACTTATCCGTGATCACGGAGATCCCCAACACCTTGAGGCCCGCGTGGACCGCCACTAGGACCTCGGGAACGGTCGACATGCCGACCACATCCGCCAGGGTGGAGAGCCACCGGTATTCCGCCCTGGTTTCCAGGTTCGGCCCGGTCACGGCCACGTAAACGCCCTTCCTCACGGGGATGCGTTTTTCCCACGCTATTTTCTCGGCCAAAGCGATCAATTCCTTGGAATAAGGCTCGATCATATCGGAAAACCGGGGCCCTAACCGTTCGTCGTTTTTCCCGATCAGGGGGTTGTCACCCATCAGGTTGACATGGTCCTCGATGATCATCAAGTCGCCCGCCTCGAAAGCGCGGTTCAAGCCGCCACAAGCGTTGGAAACCAAGAGGTATTTCACTCCCAAGGCTTTCATGACCCGGATCGGGAAAGTGACCTGGGGAAGGGTGTAACCCTCATAACGATGGAAACGCCCCTTCATCGCCACCACGGAGGTCCGATCGATCGCGCCGAAAACCAATTCTCCCGCGTGGGATTCCACGGTGGAAAGGGGGAAATGCGGGATCTGCCCGTAAGGAATGGCGAACGGCTTCTCGATCTCCTTCGCCAAGGCGCCCAGCCCCGTTCCCAGGACAATGCCGACGCTGGGGGACGCCGGAGTCTTTTGACGTATGGCCTTCACCGCTTCTTGGATCATGTCCATCATCTCAGGCATCGAACACCTCGTGAATGAAGATCACCGCGAAACACGCCCAAGCGACTTGAGACGCGGAAGGTTCCGGGTTTTACGCCGGAGGAGGAAAAGTCCGACGCATCTTTTCCACACCCACCCCGCGAACGAGAACGGTTTTATCCCGGCAGGCGGCTCCGCGCGTTATCTCCACGGCGGATTTCGGGACGCCCAAGGCCTTCGCCAGGTAAAGGATCACGGCTTCGTTGGCGGCCCCATCCACCGGAGGCGATTGAACCTTGATCTTGAGCGCGCCGTTGACCCATCCAACGGTTTGAGCGCGTGAGGCCCGGGGAGTCACCTTGACCCGGAACGAACAGGCGTTTTCCCCGGAACGGAAATCCCAGAGGTCGCTCATCCCCCCGCCAGCCTAAAACCGGCCAACAGACACCAGGGGGCCAAGGCTCGGATCATGAAAAAACAAACCAACGCCACCGCCAAGGCGGCCCAATCGGCGCCTCCCTTCCCCAGAGGCAAAACATCCTCCAAGAACCCGATCCAAGGTTGCGTGAGAAGGAAAAGCCGCCTACGCGGCGCCAGGGAAAGGGCGCCGGGCCACAGGGAAACAAGAAATCGCGTCGCGAAAAGGACACCCGCGAAAGCCGGGATCGCGATCAGCAGTAAGGATCCAACCGCGCCTAGAAAAGCCACAGCCACCCCCGCGTCGTGTCGGATATTTCAATCACCTCAACGAAACCTTTTTACCACTAAGTGCGCCCCTTCAACAGTCCTCATTCATCTTCCGAAGCTCGGCGCCCCGAGCCTCGGCGGCCCTCACACAAGCTTTCACGGCCCTCGAAAAACCTTTTTTTTCCAACGCCGCCAACCCGGCTTGGGTCGTGCCGCCTGGGCTCGTGACTTGGGCCCGAAGTTCGCCAGGGTCCTTGCCGGTTTCCAACACCATGCGGGCCGATCCAAGCGCGGTTTGCGCGGCAAGGGTTTTCGCCGTTTCCGGCTCGAGGCCGCCCTCCACCCCGGCTTCGGTAAGCACCTCGATCATCCGGAAGAAATACGCCGGCCCGCTTCCCGAAATCGCGGTCAGAAGGTCCAGGAAGGGCTCGGGAACTTGGACCGCCTTCCCCACCGAACTGAAAAGTCCCAGGATGGATTTCACCTGCGCGGAGGACGCCCTGGAACCCGCGGCCACACCCGCCATGCCGCACCCCAGAAGCGAAGGCGTATTGGGCATCACGCGAACAACGGGATTGCCGTTCGGGAGCCTTTTCTCGATTTGCGCCGTGGTAACGCCCGCGGCGATGGAAATCACCAACGCCTTCGGGGGGAAAGCGCCGCCAAAACGCCCCAGCAATTCCCGGGTCTGTTGGGGTTTCACCGCCAACAAAACGGTGGAAGCGCCCTTCAGGGCGGAGGCGTGATCGCTCGTCACGTCCACCCTCAGATCCCGTTTCAAGCGGGCCAATTTCACGCGGTCCAAGTCGACCGCCGTCACCCGCCTCGCCGCCAGAAGGCCGCCGCGAACCCATCCTTTGAGCAAGGCTCCGCCCATGGCCCCCGCCCCCAACGAAACGAACGTACCCTTCAAGCCCATTTCACACCCCAATGGCGTTCTTAGAACCCGCGCCCCACCGTTCGAGCTACTCGATTCTAATCGGCGGTCTTTCGCCGAAGAGAGCCGTTCCCACCCGCACCAGGGTGGACCCCTCCTCGATGGCGATCTCGAAATCCGAGCTCATCCCCATGGAGAGCGTGTCGAACCGGTCCCCGGCGAATCCATCCTTTCGGATGAGATCGAACAAACCCTTGAGAACCCGAAAAGCCGCGCGTTGGATGTCGGCGTTCCCCGTCAGTGGCCCCACGGTCATGAGCCCGCGCAAAAACAGGTTTGGCAAGGATACCAACTCCCGGGCCGACTGAACAGCTTCCGAGGGCGTGACACCGGATTTGGCGTCC
>CAZSKE010000217.1:0-4735 GCA_964607325.1 uncultured bacterium
AGGTGCGGGTGGGAGTGGCTGTGAAGGTAGGCGTGGACGTGCGGGTGTTCGTCGCCGTGTTCGTGCGCGTGAAGGTATTCGTGTTCGCGGGGATCGTGTTGGTGCGCGTGGAAGTGCGGGTCGGCGTGGAGGTGAAGGTGGGTGTGGACGTGCGGGTGAACGTAGGCGTGTTCGTGCGCGTGAAGGTGGAAGTGGACGTTCGGGTATTTGTCGCGGTGTTCGTGCGAGTGAAGGTATTCGTGCTCGCGGGGATCGTGTGGGTGCGCGTGGGAGTGCGAGTCGGCGTGTAAGTGATTGTGGGAGTGGACGTGCGCGTCGTCGTCACCGTGTTCGTGCGCGTAAAGGTGAAAGTGGAAGTGCGGGTGAACGTAGGCGTGTTCGTGCGTGTAAAGGTGTTTGTGTTCGGGGGGATCGTGTGGGTGCGCGTGACAGTCCGGGTCGGCGTGCGGGTGGCCGTGGGAGTGCGCGTCAGAGTCAGGGAGAGGGTTGACGTCGGGGTCCGCGTGCTTGTGCGGGTGAGGGTGGGGGATCGCGTCGGAGTGCGCGTCGGGGTGTTAGGCGTCGTGTTGCAGTTGAAGTTGTCCCCGGGGCTTTGGATCCAGGCCCTCACCGACACCCCCGACTGCCTTAGATGCGCCGTGTCGAAGGTGGCGTTGGTGCAAGCGCCCACCATCCACGCCGCCGTGGTTTCGTTCCGCTCGGCGTAGGACCAGTTGGCCCAGCTGATGTTGTTGTTGCGCATCAGGTCGATCCACTGCTGGGCCACGGGATAATTGTCCCCCCCGTTGCCGCTTGCGTTGCTGACGCCCCACTCGGACACGAAAATCGGGAGCTGTCCGATGTAGGGCGTGATCAGGGAGGTCGGATGGGCGCCCGCGTAGAAATGACAGGCATACATGATGTTGGTGTAGCTCAACGGGTTGCTGACCACGGCGGCTCCCAATTGGGACCAGTTCGGCGTGCCGCAAATGATGATGGTGTCGGGATCGATGGCGCGGATGCGCGGGATGATGTCGTTGGCGTAGGTCCGGATGACGTCCCAACTGACCCCGTTGGGTTCGTTGCATATCTCGTAAAGCACATGGGCCTTTCCCTTGTGCGCGTTGGCCATGGCCGTCCAGAAAACCCGCGCGTCCGCGATGCTGACGTTGGGATCGCCGGGGGTCAGGATATGCCAATCGATGATGCAGTACATCCCCCGGTCGGCGGCCTCTTGCACGAGCGTGTTTACCTGGTTCGTG
Organism: uncultured bacterium; assembly: GCA_964607325.1. Classification (GTDB taxonomy): domain Bacteria; phylum Oederibacteriota; class Muellerivitia; order Muellerivitales; family Muellerivitaceae; genus CAZSKE01. The sequence goes on from CAZSKE010000217.1 coordinate 1,242, forward strand.
AAGGATGTGGGATTGGTCAAGTAGCCGTTCTCGTTCACGTACATGGCGATGCGAAAAACGTCAGCCCCCACGTCGTTGGCGAGGTAATCCATCGACGTGTCCGTTAAACAGAGGCCCCAGCCGTACCACTGGATGCCGTGCGAGCTCCATCCTCGCAATTGAATGGTCGCCCCGCAGGAATTCACCAGTTGGTTGCCGTTCACCCGCAATTTCCCGTTGATGGAAACCGGGGAGGCGACGGCCGAAAAGGCGCTCAGGAACAGGAAAAAGGCGATGAACGGCGCAAGGGAGAATTTTTTTCGTTTCGAGAACAATGTCCTTATGGAATAAAAATAATGAATACCCGGGAAAGAACCCAAAATCGTTTCTAGTCTCATTCGAAACATGACCCACTTCCTTTGGTCATAAGCCTATCGGATAAGACTCTTTTTTTCCTGCCAATCTACTGTTTGACGCTCTTTTGATTGTTCGTTAAAGCTCCGGTTTCACAATTCAAAATATTATTGTTTACGCGAAGAGGTATGAATTTTTTCAGGCTCCCACCCCGCCGATTAGAAATGGTTACGGGTTGAACATCCGGTAGGTTTGATAACCACCCGACAGATTGCGGGCGTCGAAACCACTCTGGCGCAGGATCCGGCAGGCCACGTAGGACCTTTTCCCGACTCCGCAGTACACCCAGATTTCCTGGTCGTTCGGGAGTTCCCCGAGACGGGATCGCAACTCGTCCACCGGTATGTTCACGGCGTTCGGAACGTGTCCGGCGGCGAATTCCCGGGGGCTTCTCACGTCCAGGATCCATTGCTTCCCCGGTTTTCCCACAAGACCCCAATCGGCGGCCTTGACGTCCCCTCGTAATAGGTTGGCGGCCACCATTCCCGCCAAGTTCACGGGATCCTTGGCGGTGCCGTATTGCGGCGCGTAAGAAAGCTCGGCCTCCTCCAGGTCGTAAACCGTGGCCCCCATTTGAATCGCCATGGCCGCCACGTCCACCCGTTTCTCCACGCCCTCGGTTCCCACCGCTTGCAGTCCCAACACACGGCCGTCCTGGGTCGAGAACAGGAGCTTCAGGTGAAGCGCCTGGGCGCCCGGATAGTACTCGGCGTGGTTCCCCGGATGAAGATAGACCTTCTCGTAATCCGTGATCCCCGCGTGTTTCAGACTTCCCTCGGTGGCTCCCGTCAACGCGGCCGTCAGGCCGAAAAAACCGCACACCGCGGTGCCTTGAACGCCTCGAAAAGATCTGGGCCGTCCGGCCACGCTCTCCGCGGCCAAACGCCCCTGTCGATTGGCCGGCCCGGCCAAAGGCATGAGAACCCACTCGCCGGTCACGTGATCCCGCGTCTCCACCATGTCGCCCACGGCCCAGATCGAGGGATCGTTCGTGCGCATCGTCCCGTCCACCCGCACACCGCCCCGGAGGCCCAGTTCCAGTCCCGCCTCGCGCGCCAAAACGGTCTCCGGTTGGACCCCGATGGACAACACCACCAGGTCCGCGTCCAGCTTTTTTCCGCCCTGGGTGCGGACACAAAGACCGTCCGCGGCCCGCTCGAAAGACGCGACGGGGTCGCTCAGGATCAACTCCACCCCGTGATCCCGGAGGCCCTGGTGGAGCGGCGTGGTCATCTCGGGATCGAAGACCGGGAGGATCCGCGACGCGGCCTCGAGGAGCGTCGTGTCGAGCCCCAGACCCCGAAGGTTCTCGGCCATCTCGACGCCGATGAACCCCGCGCCCACCACAAGGGCGCGCCGGGCTTTCTTGTCGCGGATCCAATCCTTGATGCGGCGGGTGTCGGGGATCGAACGGACGGTGAAGATTCCCGGCAAGTCGATTCCAGGCAAGGGCGGTTTGGCCGGCGACGCGCCGGTGGCCAACACCAGGGCGTCATAGGACTCCCGGGAGACCCCACCCGGATGCCGGACCTCGATGGTTTTGTCGGCCCGGTCGACGCGAAGAACCTCGTGTTCCAGGCGCACCTGGATGTTGAAGCGCTCCTTGAAAAGCTCCGGCGTGGCGACGAGCAGGCTTTTCTCCTCCGGGATAACGCCGCCCACGTGATACGGAAGGCCGCAGTTGGCGAAGGAAACGAAAGGGCCGCGCTCGAAAAGAACGATCTCGCATTTTTCATCCAAGCGCCTCAACCGCGCCGCGCAGGACGCGCCGCCCGCCACCCCTCCCACGATCAAAACACGCTTGGCCATGCCGCCCCCTTGAACACGTCTTCCGCTCCAAGAGGATATGGAAAACGACCTCTTAAATCAAAGGCCAATGACGGTTTCTGGCAAAAACCACCGTGGCAATTCCGCCGTTTCGGCGGTATCGTATCGTTCTCGTCATCCCATCCGCGAAAAGGACTTTCCCCATGAGAAAAATCGTCTTGAGCCTGGCGGCGATCTCGTTGCTGACCGCGACCACTTGGGCGGCTCCTGTCGTCCAAAAGAAGGTCCAATTCGGCTTCAAGGCCGGTTTGAGCCTTTCCAACACCACCGGGGATTCCTTGAACGACATCGACGCGGAGTCGCTGATGTCCGGCTCGACGCTCAAGCAGAGTTCCAACCTGGGGTTCGCCGCGGGGGCCTTCGTGACGTTGAAGCTCACCCCCATGTTCGCTCTCCAGCCCGAGGTGCTGTACGCGCAGAAGGGCGTGAAGTTCGCCGCGACGATCCCGGACGTGCCCGTTCCAATCCTCGGGCCCACCGACGTCGACCTCGACGGTAAAATGAAGGTGGACTACGTCGAAATACCGCTCCTGGTGAAATTCCTTTTCCCCTCCCGGGGGCCGGTGAAACCCGCCCTCTACGCCGGGCCGGTCGCGAGCTTCAAGGCCAGCAGTGGCCTCAACGCGGAGTACTCCGCCAGCGGCGTCTCCATGACCGTTCCGGACGACATGCTCCAGGAAATGGAAACCGGCCTGGACGACTCGTTGCAGGGCACGGACTTCAGCGTGGCCTTCGGCGGCTCGCTGGACATCACCCATATCGTCCTGGATGTGCGCTACACGATGGGCATGAGCAACATCGTCAAGGACGGCGACGATTACGGCGTCAGCACGAAGAACGGCGTCTTCAACGTGTTCGCCGGGGTCGTGTTCTAGCCGAGCGGACTTTTTCAACACCCTGCCCCCAGGCCGAAGCCTGGGGGCAGGCGCAAACCAAAAGGGTTGCAAAGCACGCCAGGCGCCACGTGGTTCGAGTGAATCGCCTCGAGTGCCTTATTTCCGGCAGATGTCCGCCTCCTGCAAGATACCATTTCAAAACCCTCCGCCATCATCGGCGGGTGGCCGAGGCTCTCCGACCTTCCCGCCCGCAGCGGAAGGGAAACCCGATTGAACATGCCGAACTCGACGGTTTCCAACTTTTTCCGCTTGGCCACAACTTCTGAGACCCACCGGGGGATGGGTGAAGCGAGGACGGGAGGTCGGAAGCCGAAGGACAGGACCCGCCACAACAGGAGTTTTGACATGGTTTCTAGTAACCAATGGCTGTCCGACCCC
>CAZSKE010000218.1:0-4728 GCA_964607325.1 uncultured bacterium
CGCCCACCCACACCACGAGCGTTACCGCGTCCGCGACGGGTACGGCCACCAACGTTTTTACCTCCACCCACACTCCGTCCTCGACGATGTCGATGTCCGGAACCCCGACGCGCACATCGACTATCACCCCATCTGAAACCTCCACGGACACCTGGTCTTCCGGTGAAACCCCGACGATGACGGCCACGGCCACTGAAAGTCTCACCCCGACCCCAAGTTTCACCGAGACCGAAACCACCTCCCCCACCGAAAGCCTGACGCCGACCGAGACGCCCACGCTCCCCACCTATCCGCTCGTCATCTCGCAGATTTACGGCGGGGGCGGATCCACGGGCGCGATCTACCTTTACGATTACATCGAACTGTACAACCGCGATTCGAACCCCTTCACGGCCACGGGGTGGAGCGTGCAGTATGCCTCGGCGACAGGGAGCACCTGGCAGAAGCACAACCTGCCGACCTTCACGATCCCGGGCGGTGGGTATTACCTGATCCAGATGGGGACCATGCCCAATGATGGGGTGGCCCTGCCGACGCCGGATTCCATCGGCACCATCAACATGAGCGCCGCCAACGCCAAGGTGGCCCTCTGCTCGAACCAGGTCTTGTTAATGTCGATGACCTGTCCCGTCGACGCCTCCATCGTGGATTTCGTGGGATACGGAACCACGACGAACTGTTATGAAGGAACGGGTCCCACGGGTACCCTCATGTCGACCCTGTCGGCTCAGCGCAAGACGCAGGGGTGCCAGGACACGAACGAGAACTCGGCTGATTTCGACGTGACGGCCCCCTCGCCGCGCAATAGCGCCGCGGCGCCCTTCCTGTGCGGCTATCCGACTTGGACGGTCACGAACACGCCCACCGAGACCCTCACCTTCACCGTCACCCAGACACCCTCTCCCTCCACCACCGCCACGCACACCCCGACAGGGACTCAGACCGTGTTTCCCACGGACACCTTCACGCCGACCACGACGGCCACGGCTACGGCCACCGAGACTCAAACCTTCTCCGACACGCCCACCCCCACCCGCACTTTTTCCGCCACGTCGACGCCGACCTTCGAGGACACCTGGACGTCCACCGCGAGCGCCACGTTTTCACGCACATGGACTTTTTCCGCGACTTTCACCTCGACGGCGACCTCCACTTGGACCCACACCCTCACGACACCATGGACCCCGACGATGACCCTGACCCCGACCTGGAACGAGACCCCCGCGGACGACTCCTATGAGGACGACGACTTGTCCGGCGCCGCCAAGTGGATCTTTTCGGGCGTGCCGCAGATGCACAGCATCGTCGGCGCCACCGACGTGGACTGGGTGAAATTCACCGTCGCGACGGGCTCGTCGGTCGTGATCGAAACCACGGGGGTTTCGGGCGGCAACACGGTCCTGAACTTGTACGTCTCGACCGACCTGGGCACCCCCATCCTTTCGAACGACGACAAGGCGTCCCCGACGGACCTCTACTCGCGTATCGCCTCCGCGCTGGCGCCGGGCACCTACTACGCCGAGGTGTATTCGTACAACATGCTGACGCAGATCAGCCAGTACCAGCTTTCATTGACCCTCACCCCTTATACGCCCACGGTGACGCATACCGGGACTTGGACGCATACCTCGACCGCCACACCCAGTCCCACGGCCACGTTCGCGTTGGAATGCCCCATCTCCATGCCGACGGTCGTGGAAGCGGTTGACAAGGAGCCGAACGACGAACTGCCTGGGCAAAACGCGGCCTACTTGACGGTGGACCAGGCTTTTCTCGCCACGGGCCAGGTCGATGACAAAGGCGACACGAACGATTTCTATTATTTCGACGCGCAGGATTCTGGATACGTCGAGATTTGGTTGGAATGTTTCACGACGGCGCTTCTGGAAAACGATCTTTTTATTGTTCTCTACAACAAGGATGGGGTTGAGATCGATCGGGTCCAAACGAAAAACGCGACCGAGTACCTCGCCTTCTATAATCCTGGAAAAACGCGATATTCCATCCAGGTGGCCCACGCCAAGGACAGGATCGTGACCTACAAGCTGTGGGTCAAGAGCGGCGGGGAACACACCCCGACCCCGGCCAACACTTCCACCCACACGCTCACCCCGACCATCACGAAGTCGCCGACGATGACGCCCACTTTCACGGCCACCGCCACGGCCACCTCGCGCCACCGCCTGCTTAACACTTTATGCACGGCAGGCGAGGGGGATGGGCAATGCGTCGGCGCGAACGGAGTCGCCGTCGACCCTTCCGGAAACATCTACGTGACGGATGTCATCACCGCGGGAGGGGCGGGCGGGACGGGTCGCATCCAAAAGTTGAGTTCCTCGGGCGCTTTTCTGGCCAAGGTCCTGTTGCCCAGCGTCGTGCCCGGCGAATTTGAGATCTGCGAGGGCTACACACTCTACCAATGGCCTCAAAAAATCGCCTATAACCCCCTCAACGGTTTCCTATATGTCGCGGAGTTGGTGCGGACGCTGGGCAGTGGTTGCAACGATTCTCACCTCGCTTATTACAATTCCAGCCTGGTGAAACAGGGACAATGGGGCCATGGTGAGGACGGCCTGTCCTCCGTGTGCGAGAACGATTGCGGCTATTATATGAATTACTCGACGGCCATCGCCTCGTCCGGAACGAACGGAAACGTCTATCTGCTCGAGGCTGGTTTTAACGGCCTGATCAGTGTTTTCAATCAAACCGGATCGACCTGTTATACCGTGTCCTACGACGACTACCCGCTTTGGCCCACGGGCTTGGCCGGAACGCCCGACGGGAACAGTTACGTCTGTTCCAACGGCACCATCGCGCTGATCGGACCCGATTTGTATTCGCCGCCCGTGCCCGCCGAATGGACCACGCCAGGCGCCAACTACACGTTTTTGGCCGTGGGAGGGCCCGCCACGCACGTGTACGCTTACGATGAAACGGCCGGCGTGATCCGTGAGTTTACGTCCACCGGCACGCTGGATTCTTCGTGGGCCTGTCCCAATGTCCCCAACGCCCTCGCGGCGGATTCCGCCGGCAACGTGTACGTGGCCTGCGCCAATGGCGTCGAGAAGTACGCTCCCTGACCACGGACGCCGACGGGGCTTGCGCGAGGGCGTCGTCCGTGGGATGATGCGCCATGGAATGTGCAACGTTAGCCCGTCGCGCTGGGCGCCTCTTCGCGGACGCCCTTTACCCCCCGATTTGCCGGCACTGCGGCGATTCCTTCCGTGACGGCCTTTCCAACATCCTTTGCGCCCCCTGTTTCGATTCCGCGCGCGCCTATGACGAGCCCGCTTGCGCTCATTGCGGCTTAGGACTGCTCCCGGGGGCCTTTGAGGGGGCGCGGGTCGTCCGTTGCGTGGAATGCGGCGACGAGGAATACCATCTCGATCTGGTGAAGGCGGTTGGGCCCTACGAGGGTCCTCTGCGCCTGGCCCACCACGCCTTCAAGTTCGAGGGCATGGAGCACTTGGCGGGGCGTTTGGCGGGGCGGATGGCGATGAAAATTCGCGCCTTCGAAGGCGTGGAAGCGCTCGTGCCCGTGCCGCTTTCATCCGAAAGGGAGAGGGAACGGGGCTACCATCCCGCCCGTTTGCTGGCGCGTGAAATCGCCCGGTCCTCCGGCTTGCGTGTCGTGGAGGCCCTTCGCAAGATCACGTCCACTCCCGCCCAGGTTTCCCTTGATCGCGAGGAACGGTTGAGGAACCTGGACGGCGTCTTTGAACCGGAGAGGAAGACCGCGATTCCCGACCGGGTCGTTCTGGTGGACGACGTGTATACGACCGGCGGGACGCTGGAAGAATGCGCCAAGACCCTTAAACTGGCGGGAGCCGGATGGGTGGGGGCGATCGTTTTGGGTCGCACGGAACAACGCGTGACGAAAAGGGAAGGTGGCCGATAAAACGGGGGTTTTTGTGTTGTCGAGTTTTAATAGCGACAAACGACGAGGTTTGTGACGCAAAACATATTTGGCCGCGCTTTTGACGGTGTACATCATGCGCTCCGTTCCCGTGGATGGAAAAAGCGCCTTTATTCACCTTTAATACGCCCGCCTCGCGCGCTTGATCGCCTCTGGTCCCTATGTTAGGGTATCGGCTTCCTTGGGCGGTAAAAAGGCCTTTTTTTAGAAGAATGGGCCCTCGTGGACGAGTGGGATTCAATTCTTAATAAGCAAAGAGGAGACGGCAATGGCCATCAAAGTCGGCGTCAACGGTTTCGGCCGGATCGGGCGCAACGTGTTTCGCGCCTCGATGAACAACAAGAATATCGATATCGTGGCGGTCAACGACCTCGCCCCCGCGCCCACCCTGGCGCACCTGTTGAAGTACGACTCGGTACTCGGTAACCTTTCGGCCGACATCAAGTCCACCGAGAACTCCATCACCGTGAACGGCAAGACCATCAAGGTTTTCGCCTCCAAGGATCCCGCGGAGCTTCCCTGGTCCTCTGTCGGCGCCGAGTTCGTCGTGGAATCCACCGGAAAGTTCAACGACAAGACCAAGTGCGACGTTCACATGACCAAGGGTGGAGCCAAGAAGGTCATCATCACCGCCCCGGCCAAGAACGAGGACATCACCATCGTGTTGGGTGTCAACGAGGATAAGTACGACCCCAAGAACCATCACGTGGTCTCCAACGCCTCCTGCACCACGAACTGCTTGGGGCCTTTCGCGAAGGTCCTGCACGAGAAGTGGGGCATCAAGCGCGGTTTGATGACCACCATCCACTCCT
>CAZSKE010000219.1:0-2085 GCA_964607325.1 uncultured bacterium
TGTTTCATTGACAATCTAAAAGAGCGCTGTTTATGATGACCTTGCGCGTTTCCCTTTCGTCTTATTCCGGGGGTGGGCGCGCGTTTCGGAAATCAGCGGATTCCTTTACTTGGCGGGAATGAGATTCCCGGCCATTGTTTCCATGCGAATCGTGAGCCGGTTTTAAAAGCCTTGGAAATCGAGAACCCATGACGAAGTCGGAAGACCTCAAAATCGAAATGACCGACCTCTTCGGGGGGGATGTTTCAGAGGCCAAACAGGCCGCGGAGCGGCAGGAACAGCTTCGGGCGGGCGGTTTGGGCGCCAATGTTACCGAAGAGGAACAACGCCTTTTCGCCGAACAGGAAGCCGAAAGGGAAAGCCGTTATCAGGAAATGATTCGTCAGCGGGACGAACAACTGGCGCGCGAAGCACAGGATTTTGAGAGGAAATACCAAACCCCTTCCGATTCCCTTGACGCGGTTCCACCGGAAACCCCGTTGGCGGAGATGGCCGTCGAGGCGACCCCGTCGCTCGAAGCGAGGCCCGTCGAGGAAGTCGCCGAGGAGGCGTTTCGCCCCGAACTCACGCCCGCTGAAGAGGTCGCGGTTGTTGAAGCGTCGCCCGAGGCGCCGGTTCCGGAATCGGTCGTAGTGGAGGCGGAGGGCGCGGGCGCGCCGGAAAGCGCCGCGGAGCCGTCCATCGAGATGGGTGGGACGGTGGATGCCCCGCTCGCTCAAGAGACTTTGGAGGTGGTTCCTGAAGCGGGGCCTTCTCCGACTCCACCGGTCCCCGTTGAAACGGCCCCTGTCGAGCTAGGCGCGAAGGCGACCGCTCCACCGGATTTGATCAATTTTGACATTCCTCTCATGAAACCTTTTGGCGCGGTGGTTCCCGCCGCTGTTTTGCCTTCGGAGACCCCGCCGGCCCCTCCCCCGATCGCCGGAAACGCCGTGGGCGCCGTTCCTTCGGTTCCTCCTCCCGCCGACGCTCCGGTCGCCGCCACGGACCCGGCGGATAGCGCCCAGACCGCGCCGTCGCCCGTGGAACCCCCGGGCCCTTCCCCGGAGGAAATCGCGAGAATTCAGGGGGAACATGAGTACCTTCTGCTGTACGACCAGTTCCGGCTCATCGTGCTTCACGAGCTGACCGACCTGGTGGGGGAGCGCAAGGCCAAGGTGATGCTCGCGCGCACGGTGGAAACCGCCCGCAACCAGAATCCCGAGATTTTCAGGAACGCGAATTGGGACCCGGAGGGCAACCTCCTGGAGGACGGGTCCCTCGACGAGCAACGCATCCTCCTGAACAAGGCCTCGCTGAACCCACCCGACGCCGACACCCTGCAGGACATCGCCATGGGCGCGCTTTACACACTGCGATTGAACGCCATTGAGAAGGGCCTTGGAGAAGGCCTTCGAAGCAAAATCAAGACCCGCTACCGTCAATGGCTGTCGGAGCGTCGCGAAAAAGCCAAGACGGAGAGCCGTGAGACACGGCCTTATGACCGGCTATTAAATTTGGCGGTTTGAGCCTTGGGACGTCTTTCGATCCCCGTGTTGTTCCTCGCCTTGTGTTCCCTGATTCCCCCCACCGCGTCCTCCGCTGAGCGTGAATTCAATCTTCAATGGGAACGTTTCGGATCGGACCGGTTCCCGGACCTCGTCGGGCTTTTCACGGTCCAGAAGGGCCCCTGGGAGGTGACCGACCTGAAATCGTCCGAGTTCCGGTTATACGAGGACGGAGTGGAACAGACGTCCCTTTCCGTCAGGGCGGAGACCGAGGGAGTGGATGTCGTGCTGGTGGTGGACAGCTCCGGAAGCATGAGAGAGTCGCTGGAGAAGTCCCTGATGGCGGTCCGCTTGTTCATCGGAAACCTGAAACCCGGCGATCGGGCGGCGCTGGTGGATTTCGACGATCAACCGCGCGTTCTCCAACCCCTTACGACGAATTTCGAGCTCCTGACGCGCGCGCTGTCACGGCCCAAGGCGGACGGCGGCACGGCGCTTTATGACACGCTTGGCGCGGCGGCCGGGTTGTATCCCAAGGAATTGCGGCGGCGCGTGGTGGTGCTCTGCGGCGATCACTCCAAGCACATGAACCACTCCG
>CAZSKE010000219.1:2095-4349 GCA_964607325.1 uncultured bacterium
GTGGTGGTGCTCTTGACCGACGGAAACGACCAGGACGCCATGGGAACGGGTCCGGGCAGTCGAACCAGCCTGGAAGGCGCCCTCGCTCTTTGTCGGGGATCCAACCTTTCGTTGTTCGCCATCGGGCTGGGATTCAAGGTGGACCGAAAGGTCCTACAGCATCTGGCCGACCGCACGGGGGGGCGCGCTTATTGGGCTGTCGACGCCGGGGAACTCCAGGATCTTTACTTGAGCATCGCCCGGGACATCCAACGCCGATATCGAGTCACTTATCGGACCACCAACACTTTCCGGGACGGCTCGGTCCGGCGGGTCCGCGTTCAGGTCCAGCACGAGGGTTGGTTCGGGGAAGCCTCCACCACCTATTCCGTGGCGGGGGATGGGTCGCTGGAAGGGACCATTCGCAAACCGGTGGCGCCGCCCATCGTGATCGCGCCCGTTGCCGCCACTCCCACGCCGGTTCCTTCCCGCGCGGAGCCGTCCCCGACCGCGGTCGAGGGCCGGCTGGAGGCCCGTTGGGACGGGAGATCGTTGGGAGCGGTCGACATGGGGTTGGTGGTTCTCTCGCTCAACAAGATCATCCTGGACGCCAGGGACTGCGATGTCGAGACTTGGCCGGATCGAAAGCCGCCCGCGGCGTCTTTTTACATCGACCGCCGGTTGTTGTTGAAACCAGGAAAATACCGGTTTCGCTATAAGGGGGGGGCGGCCTGGCATTCGGCCGTCCTGACGGTGGAGGCGGGATTCCAGAAGGAAGCCGTGCTCCGATAACCGATAAGCGAGGCCCCTGCCTTGTTTTGGCCCTAAGAGGCGTGGGACCCTCCCCCTTGGGGAGGGGAAGGAAGAGGGAAATTCCACGAGGGATTCCCGCCCCGGTTTCCACGGGTTCGCTCGCCTGATGTTATGATTTTTTCAAGCACTCCGTGGTTTCCGCTTCCGGTTTTTCCTGTTATTATCCCTTGCTGGCTCCCCGACAATCACGGGGTTTTTTTTTGTCCGGGCCGCCTGAACACTTTTTGGGAAGCGCCATGAAACGTCCAACCCGCCGGAACATCGTCATCCTCGGGGCCCAGTGGGGCGACGAGGGCAAGGCCAAGATGGTGGATGTCTTGACCGAGCAAGTGGATTTGGTGGCTCGTTACCAGGGCGGTAGCAACGCCGGACATACCGTGGTGGCGCATGGCAAGAAGTTCGTGTTCCATCAGATCCCGTCCGGCATCCTGCATCCCGGCAAGATCTGTGTCATCGGCAACGGAGTGGTGCTGGACCCCATTTCGCTCTTGGAGGAGATCGACTCGCTCCGAAAAGGGGGGGTGTCCGCGCAAGGCAAGCTGGTGGTTTCCGACAGGGCCCAACTGCTCATGCCTTACCATCGACTGCTGGACGGAGCCTCGGAAAGCCATAAGGGGAGCGGGAAGATCGGGACCACCCACCGCGGCATCGGACCCGCCTATATGGACAAGATGGCCCGCGTGGGTCTTCGCGTGGTGGATCTCTTCTATCCGAACGCCTTTCGGCGCAAGATCAAGGCCGTGGTGGAGGAGAAGAATTTCTGGCTCAAGGGTTATTTCGGCGCGAAGACCGTGAGAGCCGATGAGGTGGCCGACCGATACCTGGCCGCCGCCCGACGCATCAAGCCTTGGGTCCGGGACACCACGTTGTACCTGGAAACCCAGTTGCGGAAAGGCAAGACCCTGCTGGCCGAGGGCGCGCAGGGGACCTTGTTGGATGTGGATTTCGGGACCTATCCCTATGTCACTTCCTCCTCGGCCACCGTGGGCGGGGTCTGCACCGGGCTGGGCATCGGGCCCAAGTGGTTCGGCGAGATCTACGGCGTGACCAAGGCTTACGCGACGCGGGTGGGCGAGGGCCCGTTCCCCAGCGAGATGGAGGAGCCCATGGGCTCCCGGGTTCGCCAGAGGGGGGCCGAGTTCGGCGCCACGACGGGTCGCCCCCGCCGTTGCGGCTGGTTGGATCTGGTGGCGCTCAAGTACGCCTGCCGCGTGAACGGTTTCACGGGGTTGTTGTTGACCAAGCTGGACGTGCTGAGCTCGTTGGGCTCCTTGAAAATCTGCACCGCCTACCGCGTCGGGGGAAAAACCATCACCGAGTTCCCGGCCGGATCGGACGCGCAATACCGCGCCAAGCCGGTGTATCAAACCCTGCCGGGTTGGGGCGAGGATCTTTCCAGCGCGGGTTCCATGAGGGAAATGCCGGTGGCGGCTCGCCGCTTTCTCGCCACTCTGGAACGTTT
>CAZSKE010000219.1:4359-4718 GCA_964607325.1 uncultured bacterium
TTCGTGGGGGTGCCCGTTCGCTGGGTCTCGGTGGGACCGGATCGCAAACAGATCTTCCGGAGATCGTAGGCGTTTTTCGCGGGTGGGTCACGAGCCGAACCGTCGGGAACGGAGATTCGATCCCGACCGCTTTTCGTTCCCCGTTTTCGATTGTCGCGGCGGTTCCAGCGGCACCGCCCGGGCCTTGGGTGAGTCGGTAGCTCAGTTGGTAGAGCACCACACTTTTAATGTGGCTGTCCCGGGTTCGATCCCCGGCCGACTCACCAAGGGCCTGTTGGTTCTCGCGTCGAGAACCGCCGGAGCAATCGAACAATCGAGAATTGACACCGACGATTGCGGTCCATTTTCGATTCTCGATT
>CAZSKE010000220.1:0-526 GCA_964607325.1 uncultured bacterium
TGGCGGTGGCGGAAGGGGTGGGCGTGAAAGTGGAACTGAAAGCGTTCGTCGGGGTGGCGAAAAGCGGGTGGAGGGGAGGGGAAACCGGCTTGGAAGCCTTATGGCACCCGAGGAATACGAGCGCCAAGACCGGCGCCCAAGAACAAGCGGAAAAACGGCCGATGATTCTCACGGACCCACCCCCGACACAAGCTTCGGCGTTTGGTGTTGACGAGGTGTAGGCCGGTAAAAAACCCGCCTAATCATAACCGCAGACGCGCTTCCGGGCTACCGGAAGGTTCTCGCGAATGTATTTAATTTAAGCCGCGGGGTTATTTTATATTTCCGGGCATGCCCACGGAGCCTTTCTCTATTGTTCAACTTGCCGAAGGCCCTGAGCCTGTCGATCGCACCGTGATCGGCACCCCTGAGCAATCGACAATAGAGCAATAGACCGCCATGGAGCCTTTCTCTATTGTTCAACTTGCCGAAGGCCCTGAGCCTGTCGAAGGGCTCGATGGCTCCATTGCTCTGGCGGCCTGGCGGG
>CAZSKE010000220.1:536-4716 GCA_964607325.1 uncultured bacterium
GCCCGCCATGGCCGTCAAGCGAACTTATGCCTGAACCGCGCCGGAGTGAGCCCCGTCTTCTTCCTGAAGAGGCTCGAGAAATAAGTGCGCGATTTGAATCCGCAATCCAAGCCGATCTGGTAGATGGGCAGATTGCCGGTCTTCAGGAGCCTTTTGGCTTCCTCCATCCTCAGATTCTGCAGGTAAGCCTCCAGGCCCATCCCCACCAAGGCCTTGAACCTCCGGCTGAAGGTCGAAGGAGAGACGCCCGACCACTTGGCCAGATTCGCGATTCCCAAGTGCTCCCTGAAATGGGCCTCCAGGTAGCCTTGACCTTCTCCATGGACTGGAGTGAGCGAAAGGACCGCCCGCCCTCCAGAAGCCCCGAAAGCCGCTCCAAGGCGCTACGAAACTCCAGGACGATTTCCTGTGTGGTGACGGCCTTCGACAGTCCCGCGGACAGGGTCTCGTACACCTCGTCGGTCTCCGATTCCTTCAAACCGACGCGTCCGCGCACGGTGTCCATCAACAGCAATATGGCGTACTGAAGGTGCCAACGGATTTCCTCGGGGTTGTTGAAGGAATGGTAAAGCACGCTTTTCAAGAACCGGTCTCGGAGGATGACCAGATCCCCGAAGTCGTGCTCCCGGTAACGGCGCAAAAGCTCCAACAGCAGTTGGTTGGTTTCGGCCATGCCCCCCTTGACCTCGGAACGTCCCGAGAGCGTCTTGGAAGCTTGCCGGGAGGATGATTTTTCCAAATGCAGGTCCAGCACCGCCTGCCGATAGGATTCCCGCAGGGATTCCCCGGGCGGCACGGTTTCACCGACGCCGACCCGCACGACACCGCCCCATTCCCGGGACGCGAAAGCTCGGATTTTCTCCGCCAAGTCCGCGATCTGGTCGCGCCGTTGGATACGGCTTCTCGACGGGTCGGCCGAGGCGACGAACACGGCCCCGTAGTTCTCGAGCCTTCCCCCGATGGTTTCCGGCAGGCTCCGCGCGAATTGGAAACTGCGCCGCTGAAAACGGCGGATGCGCACCGCCGTCTCGACGGGATCCACGGGTTTTCCCGGCAATCTCCTGGGAATGACGGCGATCACCGTGGTGGGCACGCGCGAGATGCCGATCTCGTTACGCACCCAACTCCATTGGGCGATTCGGGGGCCCCAGGCCGGCATCGATTCCGCCGTGGGTTGCGACAAGGCCCAACTGAGGAAATAACTGTGGGGACAGCTCTTGGAAAAGACCCGGTTCAACAGGTACAGCAAACGGGCCCGATGGGATTTCTCGTCGCCGTCCTCGGCGAGGATTCGAGCGTAAAGCTCAAAGGCTTCCTGGTACGCGACCAGGAGCGGGCCTTCCAAAACGGGGATTTCCAACAAGGTCTGCACGAAACTCTCGAAATCAGACCCGAAGGGGGCGGTTTTCCTTCCGGTCATCGTTTCCCAACAGCGGCCGATCTCCGACGCGCTGAGGTCATGGTCCGCGAAGCTTCCGGCCATCAAGAAGCCGAGCAGTTCACGCTTGCCCAGAACAGGCACCACCATGTCCCGGAAACCCGCGTGGAGGCCAATCAAGGTCTTTTTTTGGGAACGAACACGGCGGAAGCAGGATTCCAGAAAAATCTCCCGCTGACGCAGGGAAAGATATTTCTTCTCGAGCTCGAACAACGAGGAGGTGCGCACACGGCGGTTCAGGGTCCACCAAACGCGCGGCTTGGCCGGGCCGATCAGGAAACAATCCACATCCACGTAGTTATGAATGATGGTGTGGAAAGGCTTGAAGCTCCAGAAGGCCTCCAGGACTTTCGCGGGATGAGAAGCGGTTTTTTTCACGCGGGTATTTTAGCCGTTTTTGCCATCCATCCGCTACGCGTCCTTCGACATCGCCGAGGGCCCCGAGCTTGTCCAGGGGCGCGTTCCCCACGATTCAACTCCCAACTCCTCCCGCCCAACTTCCCAAGCCCTCGCGACCGTCGCCTAGCCCCCCGGTGTTAGAATAACGCACTTCGATCAGCGAGGAGTTTCCATGAACCGTTCCGGCCGGATTGGGATTATCCTGGGTTTGGCATTCCTGTCGGGAGGAGTTCCCGTGCGCGCCGAAGACGGTTACCAACTCTGGCTTCGCTATGTCCCCGTCGGGGACATGGCCCAGAGGACCCTCAACCAGAACGCCTACGCTTCCCTGGTGATTCCGGGAACCTCCGAAACGGATCGCATCCTGACGTCGGAACTCCAAACGGGCCTGAAAGGCTTGTTGGGCGTCGAGCCACTCGTGGTGGATCGTCCCCAGGACGGATCACTGCTGGTCGGCACTCCCGCCTCCTCCTCCCGGATCGCCCGCCTGAAATGGGACAAGGAACTGTCGCGGCTCGGCCCCGAGGGATTCTTGATCCGGCGCGCCCAAGTGGACGGCCGGCGGGTGACCGTCATCGCCTCCCAAAAACCCATTGGGTGTCTTTACGGGGCCTTCCATTTGTTACGGCTCATCGGGACAGGCCAACCCTTGCCGAAACGCGGTGTTTCCGAAAAACCCCGGATCCGCCGGCGGGTGTTGAACCATTGGGACAACCTGGACGGGAGCATCGAACGCGGCTACGCCGGATTGTCGCTATGGCAATGGGACGAACTGCCGGACCAGGTGGATCCCCGCGTGGCCGATTACGCCCGCGCCAACGCCTCCCTGGGAATCAACGGCGCGGTGCTCAACAACGTCAACGCCAACCCGCGCATCCTGACGACCGACACCCTCCTCAAGGTCAAGGCCCTGGCCGACACACTCCGTCCTTACGGCGTCCGGGTCTACCTTTCGGCCAACTTCGGCGCGCCCAAGGCGCTGGGCGACCTGCCGACGGCGGACCCCTTCGATCCCGCGGTGAAAAAATGGTGGAAGATGAAGACCGCGGAGATCTATCGGTTGATCCCCGACTTCGGGGGTTTCCTGGTCAAGGCCAACAGTGAAGGCCAGCCCGGCCCCCTGGATTACAAACGCACGCACGCCGACGGCGCCAACATGCTCGCGGACGCCGTGAAACCCCATGGCGGCATCGTGGTGTGGCGGGCCTTCGTGTACAACTCCGGCGTGGACTACGACCGCATCAAACGGGCGTATCTCGAACTCATGCCGCAGGACAAGCTCTTCCGTCCCAATGTTTTTCTCCAGGCCAAGAACGGGCCTATGGACTTCCAGGCCCGCGAACCCTTCCATCCCCTTTTCGGCGGGCTCAAGAAAACCAAGGTGGCCGCCGAATTGCAGGTCACCCAGGAGTATTTCGGGCACTCGACTCACTTGGTTTACCTGGCGACCCTGTGGAAGGACTTCCTCGATTCCGACACGTACGCCAAGGGCCGTGGATCCCTGGTCCAGAAGGCGATCGACGGGAGTCTTTTCGGCCACCGGGATTCCCTCATCGCCGGAGTCGCCAACACCGGGCTCGATCGCAATTGGTGCGGCCATCCCTTCGCCCAGGCCAACTGGTACGCCTACGGCCGTTTGGCCTGGAATCCCAGCCTGGAGGCGGACGAAATCGCGCAGGAATGGATCCTCCAGACCTGGGGCGACGATCCGAAGGTTTTCGAGACGGCCCAGCGTCTCATGGAAAGATCCTGGACCGCGTTCACCGATTACATGTCCCCGCTGGGTTTGGTGGGGGTTTACGAGATGGACCGTCATTACGCCCCCGATCCCGGGATGGTGGATCCCCGGCACGAGGACTGGTCGGCCAACTACTACAGCCGCGCGGACGCGGCGGGCCTGGGCTTCGACCGCACCCGCGGGGGCAGTGGAGCCGTGGATCAGTACCACGCGCCGCTTCCGGACAAATGGAACAGCCTCGACACCTGCCCCGAGGAACTGCTGGCTTTTTTCCACCATGTGCCCTGGAATCACCGGATGAAATCGGGCCGCACTTTCTGGGACGAGTTGTGCCTGCATTACGCCCGAGGCGTCGAGGAGGCCCGGGACATGAAGAAGGATTGGGAATCGTTGAAAGGCCGGGTGGACGCGGAGCGATACAAGGTCGTGAAGGACAAACTGAATACCCAGGCCAAGGACGCCAAGGCTTGGCGCGACATCTGCCTGAAATACTTCCAGAAACACAGCCGACAACCGATCCCCAAAACGCCTTGACCGCAATGGACGCGTATAGAACTTTTTCTTATTCGTCATTCCGAGTGGAACGAGGAATCTGCTTTTCGCCT